>CBHXZU010000022.1:0-19581 GCA_966125105.1 uncultured Prosthecobacter sp. | reverse complement strand
GATGGAAGCCGGTCACGCTGCCCCGCGAATCCATCCATTCCACGCAGCCATAGATCAGGTCGATGTGCGGATGATCCTCGAAGTATTTCACCACGCGCTCGGCCGTCCCGGGCGCGAGGACGTCGTCGCCATTGATGAACCCGACAACGCTTCCGCCCATGCGTTCGAAAGCGCGGTTGAGCGCATCGGTCTGCCCCTTGTCCTGCTCGCTCACCACCGTGTCGCCCGGTCGCGCAAAGGATCGCGCGATTTCCACAGTTTTGTCGGTGGAGTTGCCGTCCTGGAGCCACCAGCGAACGTATTCGCCCTGCTCATTGAGCGACGCGAGCGTGGACGGCAGGTAGGTCTCCGCATTGAAGACCGGCACGGCCAGGACCAGGGGCTCGCGGCAGCTCATGCGGAAATCAAGCCATCGATCTGGCGGACACGCCAATCCGCGCGCGGACAGACCACGCCCGGCCAGGGCTCTGGGAAGCTGGATGCCTGGTTGCCGACGCCGGAGACGTCGAAGGTGAGGTATTCGGCCATGGGCAAAACGTATCGCTCGCCCGGGATGTCACATTGCACGGAGAGCGTGTACCGGCGGCGATTCAGAAGGGCGGCCGGCAAGGTGCATGTGCTTTGATAGCGTCCCGGTTCGAGAACCTCGCCTTGGAAATGATGATCGGTGCTTTGGAAGGCGATTTCGCCTTCCTGGGTGCCGAGCTGCAGTTGAATGCGAGCGCCGCGAAGCCGCTGGCGCACTTCGTAGGTGACTTCGATCGTGACGGGTTGGTCGGCTTCGAAGGTGTTCGTGACGTTCCCCGCCGCATCGAGAAGCCGCAGCTTTCGCAGCGCGATATCCTCATTGCCCGGCGCGTCGTCCTGCTCTTCCCAATTTACCTCGCCGTTGTGTTCACCCTCTGCGGCCGTGCCCGCGAGATAGCGTCGGATGACCTCGGCGGGCGCGCCTTCAAAGGTCATTCGCCCGTGCTCAATGAGAATGGCGTGCTCACAGAGACTGCGAATCGCCCCCATGTTGTGGCTGACGAAAAACACCGTGCGACCTTGTTTCGTGGCGACTTCGCCCATTTTGCCCAGGCACTTTCTTTGAAAGGCGGCGTCCCCGACAGCCAGGACTTCATCGATGAATAAGATTTCAGGCTCGAGATGCGCGGCGACGGCGAAGGCGAGGCGCACGAACATCCCGCTGCTGTAGCGCTTCACAGGGGTGTCGATGAATGCGCCGACCTCGGCGAAATCAATGATCTCATCCAGCTTGCGCGTAATCTCCCAACGCCGCATGCCGAGGATCGCGCCGTTTAGGAAGATGTTCTCGCGTCCCGTGAGGTCGTGGTGAAAGCCAGTGCCCACTTCGAGAAGCGAGGCGAGTCGGCCGCGCAGGATCGCTTTCCCGGAAGTCGGCTCCGTGATGCGCGAGAGGATTTTGAGGAGGGTGGATTTTCCCGCGCCGTTGCGCCCGACGATTGCCACCACCTGCCCGGATGTAGCCGTGAAGCTGATGTCTTTGATCGCCCAGAAAGTTCCTTCGGTGGCGCCTTGCCTCCCGGCGCTGACTTGAGCGCCCGGTTTTGGCGGGAGCGGGGCGGGCGTTGGACGAAACTTCGCCGCGATTCGGTCCACCGTTTCACGCAGGCTGCGCGCGCCGATGCTGCCCAGGCGGTAGAGTTTGGAAAGATGTTGGACTTCGACGATCGGTTTCAAAGCACTTGTTTTTTGACGGCGCCAAGCCACGGGCGAAACTTGACCAAAGACGGATTCGAGATCGCGTCGCTCATGAGACGGCACAACTTGCGCCAACGCGGCCCGGTCGGATTTTCATGCAGCGCGCGCCTCACGAGGAACCAGCGGCGCTGCTCGCTGATATCTTGCAGGAGCTGGGACCGGTCTTCTTCGGGCAACCGGTCCGCAAACATCTCGGCAATCCGAAGCTCTTCCTCCAGGAATCGATAAGCGCGTCCTTCCCGCAGCGTCTTGCTTTCCGCATGCCAGCGCCAGTTCCCGAGCACGTCGGGCACGATGTGCATCAGATAACCCGCGAACCGCGCCCGGGTATACAGCTCCATGTCCATGGAGTAGTGGAAGCTTTCGTCGAATCCACCAATCCGCTCATAGATGGAACGACGCATGAAACAGACGTTGGAGCACGGAAAGACGTACTCGACGGTGCGGTTCCAGGGTGTGAGCACATCGCGAGCGGACTTCGGTGGCTGCGGGCGAACTTCGCCGCGCGGGCCATTCTCGTCGAAAATGCTGCTCACGCCGGCGACCCAATCGATGCTCGGATTCTCGAAGCAGCGTGCAATGGACGCGAGAGAGCCGGGGCACAGAAGATCGTCGCTATTCAAGTAGGACCAGACATCGCCAGTGACGCGAGCCAAGCCTTTGTTGATCGCGTGGGACTGACCCCGGTCCCGCGCGCTTTCCCAAAACGTAATTCGGTCCGAATACTTCTGCAGGATATCAACCGTGCCGTCGGTCGAGCCTCCGTCGAGGACCAGCAATTCCAGCGACGGATAGTTTTGATCCAGCACGGACCGCAGCGTTTCCTCGATGTACTGGCCCTGATTGAAACTCGGAATGATGACAGAAATGCGGATCATGCGCGGGAGGAGTAGGGGGCGTGGAGAACGGGCTTTTCGAGGAACCGCCAGGAGAGAGCTGCAATGGTGACGGTGACTGTGAGGGAAATGACCCCGCCTGCGAGAAAAAGGGCCGCGCCCTGGAATTGATTGGGCAAAGTTCCGCCGAAAACGGCCCGCTGAACCAGTTCATGCCAAAGATAGACGCCGTAGGAGATGGTTCCGAATGCGGCGATGATCCGTGCTGAGAATAGCGCGGCGAAGTAGCGAGAATGTGCGACGGATACGACGAATACTGCAAGGGTGAGCGCATTGAGGGGCCAGCCGACAATCGACGTCTTCCGCCAGCCGGCCTCATGTCCCCAAACGAGTAGCGCAACGAATCCTGCGAGAGAACACCCGGCCAACAGATCGGCGACGCTGGCTCTCAATCGGCAGCGGAGGAGTGCAAAAGCGCCAGCGATCCCAAACGCGAACAGCTTCAAGTAGGAGAACACAGTTCCCGCGACGACGGTGCTTTCTTGGTCGGCAAGGACGCGATCGGAAATAGTGGGGGCGAGCGCTCCCAGGCCGTAACGCGAGCCGAGATCGATCAGCCACGTCCCCAGCAGCAATGCCGTGAGCGAAAGCCCAGCGCCTCCACGGCGATAGAGCCACCCGAGACCAGCCATCAAGAGCGGCAAAAGAAGGTAGAATTGAAACTCGATCCCGATGGTCCAAAGGAGCGGGTATACCCCGTAATAACTCGAGTCAGAAAATGTGTGGACGAACGTAAAGTGGAGCAGGCAATCAACCGCGCCGTATAGCGTATAACTTCCGCCGCGGAGCAGGTAGACGACAATCACTACCCCGTAATATGCCGGCACGATCCGACACATCCGCCTCCAGTAGAACTTCCGAGCATCGGGCGCGGGAGATTCCGAGACGATCGCGCGCCAGAACGGGAGCGATAAGAGCAGGCCAGACAATACGAAAAAGATCGCCACGCCCGAATCGCAATTGGCCAGGACGCGATCAAACGGAAAGCCAAGCACATCTAGCTTGAGCGGGTCGTCGGCGTTAGGACGCGCGTGCCATCGGAGGTGATAGATGAATACGAGGAAGCAGGCCAAACCTCGGACTCCGTCGAGACCGGCCAGCCGATGCTTGGTTGTTTCCGGTGCGGCGCTCATGCGCCGATCCGTTCCACTTTTGCCTCAATGCGCGGGCAAACGACGCCGGGCCACGGTTCGGGGTAAACCGACGATTGATTGCCCGCGCCGCCGACAGTGAAGGTGAGAAATTCGGCCATCGGGATGACCTGGCGTTCCCCAGGCACATCGCAGCCAGACGAAAGAATGTAGCCCCTGCGGTTCAGCAGCCCGCCCGGAATCGTAAACGTCGTGCGATAGTCCCCCGGATCCAGGAACTCCGGCTGTTGCAGATGATCGGTCGCGAGAAATGCGATTTCGCCTTCATTGGTATGCAGCAATGCGTAGAACCGTGATCCACGAATCCTGCGGTGCACATGATAGCAGAGTTCCACTTCAATAGGTTTCCCTGCTTCGAAAGAGGCACTGGGATCGCCGGCAGGATTGAGCAGGCGAATTGAAGTAAAGCGGAGCTCATCGTTTCCGGGCGCAGTGGTGCCATCTGTCCACTCCCGGCGACCATTGGCTTCGGATTCCGCAGGAACGGCTCCGGCGAGGTAGCGGGAGATTACTTCTTCGGGAGGTCCTTTGTGGGTGACGGTCCCTTCCTCCAGCAATACGGCGCTCGTGCAGAGCGAGCGGACGGCGCCCAGATTGTGCGACACGAAGAACACGGTGCGGCCGTGTTGGTGCGCGACTTCGTCCATCTTGCCGAGACACTTTTTCTGGAAGGCGGCGTCACCCACGGCCAGTACCTCGTCGATCAACAAGATCTCCGGCTCCAAGTGAGCCGCTACCGCAAATGCGAGCCGGACGAACATCCCGCTGCTGTAATGCTTCACCGGCGTATCGAGGAACGGTCCGATCTCCGCAAACTCCACGATCTCGTCGAATTTCGCCGTGATCTCGGCGCGCTTCATTCCCAGGATCGCGCCGTTCAAAAAGATGTTCTCCCGACCGGTGAGTTCTGGATGGAATCCTGTCCCCACTTCGAGAAGGGAAGCGACGCGTCCTCGCAGACGCACTCGCCCGTGAGTTGGCTCGGTGATGCGCGAGAGGATCTTCAGGAGCGTGCTCTTGCCGGCGCCGTTCTTCCCAACCAAGCCAACCACTTCACCCGGTTCCACGCGCAGAGAGACATTGCGCAGCGACCAAAAAGTATTCGGCTTGTCCGCGGCGCGCTTTCCGAGAACGGGATTCGCGGCAGGACTTTTCCCACGCAAACGGCGCACCAGGTTCTCCACGGCTCCTCGCAATGAGCCCGCGCCCGGTGTGCCCAAATGGTAGCGCTTGCTCACGCTGTCCATCTCAACCATGGGCAGATGAGTGGAGGCGTGCATGTCCTAAACGCTGTCCACCACGGTCCGCTCGGCCCGGTTAAATGCAATGATGCCCAAGCCCAGAGTGACTAGCGTAACCAGCGTGGAACCGGCGAGCATCAGCGAGAGTTGAGGTGTCCATGGACCAGTGCCCAGCAGCGCGACACGGGTGCCCTCTACAATCGGTGCCATCGGATTAGCCCACGCAAGCCATGCCCACTGCTCGTTTTGCAGGAGCAGGCTCATCGGATAGAAGACCGGGGAAGCAAACATCCACAATTGCAGCAGGACCGGAGTCAGATGGCCGAGATCGCGGTATTTCGCCGTCGAGGCCGAAAAGAGCAGGCTAAGGCCAAGACTGAATAATCCAGTAAGGATCAGAAGCGGAATTGCCATCAACGAAACCCATCCCAGGGAAATTGGCGCGCCTTGCAGCGCGTGCCAGGCGTAGAAGAGGAGGAAGACGCCGACCTGCAGGCCCAGCGCAAAGAGGTTTGAGAGGACGGTGGAGAACGGCACGATCAACCGGGGAAAATACACCTTTCCAAAAAGGTGCGCGTTCGCCGTGAAGGTGGCTGCGCCCGTCGTGACATTTTGCGCGAAGTAGGTCCAGGGCAACAGCGCGCAAAGGTTGAACAGAAAGGAAGGAACGCCGCCCGTGGATACGCCGGCAACTTTGTGAAAGGCGATGCTCAGCACCATCGCCATCAGCAGTGGCTGAAGAATGAACCAGAGAGGACCGAGGATGGTTTGTTTGTACTTTGCGAGGAAATCGCGTCGCACGAGAATCATAAGGAGATCCCGGTATTCCCACAGCTCCCGCCAATTGGCATGCAGCCAGCCCTTGCTTGGCTCGATCAATATCTCGCGCGCCGGTGGTGCAACTCCGGCAGTCGGGCTGGTTTCAGACATATTCCCAGCCTCCCTACAGGCTCCATTCCCAGCAGGCGAGCCGCCAATCAGATCCCGCGCACGCGACCGCCCCGGCATACCCGTCTGCCGGACGCAGACTCTGCACGTTCAGCTCGGCATTCAGAGCCCGTCCGAATGCCGCAATGCCTTCTCCCGTGGCTTTGAGTGCCGCTTCCTTGCGAGTCCACACTTCGAAAAACCGCGTCGCGCGCTGGTCGGGCGGCGCGATGCGCAGATCCCACAGTTCACGCGGTTCGAAGTAATGATCGGCGATGTCCTGGAACGTGATCGATTCATCCACGCGCTCGACATCCACGCCTACGTCGCGGCCTCGGGTAATGGCGATCAGCGCAAGGCCATCAGTGTGACTCAAGTTGAACCGTAGGTCGGTAAAGCGCTGCACGAGCTGAGGTTTTCCATTGGCCGCCGTTTCAAACTCCAGCTCCTCCGGCGCAATGCCGGAATATCGCGAGAGCACCATCCGAACTGCTCCGTGCGAGATCACGTATTCGCGGCGGTCCCGCTCGAAGACAAAGTTTCCTGCCCGGATTGCTTCGCTTCGCGACAGAACTTTCATGCATTCCGATAAATGGGAATTGTCGGTGAGGGATGCCCGCCAAAGATGAACCTCTCCCAAACAAAGGGGAGGGGCGTGGGGAGTTTTCGACCAACTGGGCTGCGGCAAAATCATCGGCGTTGAAGGGTTTCTGACAGGATCTCACGCAATTTCTGGGCCGCGTGAGGGCCCTCTTCGCGGATGTAGGTGAGGTGATCGCCAGGCAGGACGTGCAGTTCGAGATCTCCCGTCGGCACATTCTCCCATCCAAGCTGGCCATGAAGCGCATACGACTCCTCATCAACGAGTAGCGTGACCCGACCGGGGTAAGGCCGGAGCCGGTGGCGCATGAGCGTTGGCGGATATTGTGCCTGGCCGCGTGGGTGTTGTTCGGCAGCAGGTTCGGGATCGACTGGCTTACGCGCAGCCTTTTTCAGCAGGTAGGAGAACTTCCCTCCGACTGATCTGGATGCCAGCTCCTTCCAGTGGTGCCGTACCCGCTCCCGGAAACTGAGTTTGGTGACCTCGGCAGCTTTCTTCCTTTCCTCCTCCGCGATGTAATCGGCGAGCTCATCCGCGTTTGGCACGCTCGTATCGAGTAGAATCAAGCTCCGGACCTGTTCTCCGGAGTCGCGAAGCTGGCAGGCGATTTCGTGCGCGCATATTCCGCCGACGCATTCCCCCGCAATGGAGTAGGGACCGACTGGCTGGAGAGTGCGGATCTCTACGAGGTAGTCCGCAGCCATTTCGCTAACGGTGCGGTGAGGTGGTTCCGCGGTTCCCGCGCCGCGAGCTTTTAGCCCCCAGATGGGTTGGTCTGTTCCCAACAAGCGTCCAATCTGCGCATAGACCAGGAACTCGATTTCTCCGCCCCATCCACCAGCCACGAGGAAGAGCGGTTGTTTCCCAGGAACTCCACGCTGGATCGGGACGAGGAACCGGAAATCCGAGCGTTCTGCCGGCTTCGGCAGATGTTCTTCAATGAACTTTGCGATCCCCTGAACATTCGGCGTCTCGAAAAGAACGGAAGGCGGAATTTCCACGCCAAAGGCTTTCCGCAGCCGCGCCATGAGGTCCATGGCAAGCAAGGAATGGCCACCGAGGCGGAAGAAATCGTCTTCGATCCCGACATTCGGCTGACCCAGCGTTGCGGCCATCAAGCCGGCAATGCGCTGCTCAGTTGGACTTGCTGACGCAGGGGGAGCGACGACGACGGTGTTTACTGCAGGGTCTGGCAACGCTCGACGGTCAACCTTGCCGTTTGGCGTCAAAGGAAACGCTCGGAGCGGCACGAATACCCGCGGAATCATGTAATCTGGCAGACGCCGAGTGAGGAATGCGCGCAGTTCGTTTGGCTCGAGCGCGTGCCCGTTTGCCGGAATAAAGTAAGCGGCCAGCGATTTGTCCTCTGGTGAATCGCCGAGCACTCTCACCGCCGATTCGCGAATGCCCGGATGCCGCGAGAGTTCGGCCTCGATTTCTCCAAGCTCCACGCGGAATCCGCGCAACTTCGTTTGGCCATCGATGCGACCGAGAAACTCGATTTCGCCATCGGCACGCCAACGGGCGCGATCGCCGGTTCGATAGATGCGCCCATCCGGATGGAACGGGTCCGCCAGGAAATACTTGGCGGTAAGTTCTTCGCTTCCGTGATAACCCAGCGCAACCCCATCGCCGCCGAGGTAAAGCTCGCCCGGCACGCCAATCGGAACCGGTTGAAGCCCTTCGCCGAGAATATACGCGCGTGTATTCGCAATCGCTTTTCCGATTGGCACCGAGTCGTGCTTCTCCGGCGCTGAGGTGACGAGATGAGCGCAGGCAAACGTCGTGACTTCGGTCGGGCCGTAGATGTTGAGAAAACGCTCTGGCGCTCCCGCTTCCAGCACGCGCGCCATCAATGCTGCGTTGGCCACGTCTCCACCGACGAGGAGGTGCTTGAGAGTTTTGAAAATGTCCGGCGCAGCTCCTGCGAGCTGATTGAACAGGGGAGTGGTGACGAAGAGAGTTGTGATACCCTCGGCTGCCAGCGTGTCGCCCAGCACCGTGGCATCGAGCATGGTCGCCTTTGGCAGGATTACGATTTGCGCGCCATTCAGCAGTGCTCCCCAGATTTCAAAGGTTGCCGCATCGAAGGCGGGGTTGGAGGCGTGGCCGACGACATCCTCATGCGCGAGTTGGACGTAGTCTGTCTGCAGTACCAATCGGCTGATCGCGCGATGTGGGACGACGACTCCTTTTGGCGTGCCAGTTGAGCCCGACGTAAAAATGACATACGCGGGCGTCTGCCCGGTGGTCGGAATGTCGGGGTCTGCGCCCGCGCTGATTTCGATGCGCTTGGGGCCATCGAGCAGCACAACATTTCCCGGGAAGTGCCGGGCGTGCTCGAGCTTCGTAATTACCAACGAAAGCTTCGCTGCCCGCGCCATGCTCTCCAGTCGCTCTGCAGGCCACGATGGGTCGAGCGGGACGTAAGCAGCGCCTACTTTGACCGCCGCCAGGCAGGCCACGATAAATTCAATGCTGCGCTCCGTGCAGATTCCAATAAGTGAGCCTGGTCGGGAGCCGGTTTCGAGGAGGCGCTCGGCGAGGAGATTCGCTTGGAAGTTGAGAGCTGTGTAAGTGACCGTCTTTCGGTTTTCGACGATCGCGAGGGCGTCCGGTCGGGAGGCAGCAACCGCTTCGAACAAGGTATCGATCCCTTCGTCGCGAGGATATGGCGACGCGGTCTCGTTCCATTTGAAGACGACTTGCTCGTATTCAGCTTCGCTGAGAATCGGAAGGTCCAGGATGCCTTTTTCCGGCGAAGCAACTCCCGCTTGAAGAAGCGCGACGTAGTTCGAAAGCCAGCGCTCGATAGTGTCCGGCGCGAAGAGGGAGCGATTGAAATGGCAGAAGACGCGATACCCTCCATCGCATTCGACGAGGTTTAAGCTGAGCTCGAGGTGGTATCGATGTTTGGGAAGGGGGCGAAACTCCGCCGTGGCATTCCCGAACGACAGGTCGTGTGGAGCCCTGTCCACGTTGAAACTGACCGATGTGAGCGGCATGCGCCCAGGGTCGCGAGGCAACGTCAGCTTCTGCAGCAAACGTCCAAACGTGACATCGGAGTGCTCCTGGGCATCCAACACACGGTCGGCGGTCGCAGACGCCAGCGTCCCGAACGTTTGAGTTTCATCTGCGCGAAGCCGGATTGGCAGGAAGGAAACGCAGTGCCCGACCAGCGGCGATTCCAATGTTGCCTGCCCGGCGGAGGCCACGCCGATCACGATATCCGCTTGTCCGCTGAGTCTTCTGAGCAAGATCGCGAATGTGCCCAAGAGAATGGCGAAGGGCGTTGTCTTCAGCGCGCTCGCTGCCTTGCGCGTGGCGTCGACAGTGTCCGCTGGGATTTCCGCAATCCCGGTCGCTGCCTGGAAGTTCCGCTTGGTCGCTCGTGTTCCGTCCAGTGGCAAATCCAAAAGCGGAGGAGGCGGCGTGAATTGCTCGATCCACCAGGCTTCGGACTTTGCAAACTCCGCTGAGCTTTGGTGCTGCTCCTGGTCGGCGATCTGCACGCGCAGCGACGTTGCGCTCGGCAAAGGGCTTTCACCCTTCCTGTAGAGTTCCGCCAGTTCCGCCGCGATCACACCAAAAGACCATCCGTCGCATATCGCGTGATGCGCGGTAAATCGGAACTCAAATTCCTCTGCGGCGATCTTAAACAACTCGGCTCGCCAAAGCGGCGAAGATTGGAGTGCAAAGGGTGTTACCGCCTGTCGTTCTTCCGCAGATTTCAGGACGCCGCTTTTCTCGTCCTCTGACAATTGGGAGATATCCCGGAAATCGATCTTCATCGCCACGGCCGGATGGACGGACTGGACGCTGAGATCAGGCGCGAAACTCGTCCGCAACGCCTCGTGACGAGCAACGAGTTTTGCGAGCGCATTCTCGAACTTGGCGCTATCGACCGCGCCGTGAATGCGCAACGCGATCGAGTCATTGAATGCGCAGTTCGCTTCTTCACTGACAATCGAGGCATGCAGGATCTCTCGTTGCGCGTCAGAAACTGGAGCTTCGACGCGTGCCTCTTCGACCGTTTCAGTTTGCTGCGCGACGAGCTCCGAAGCCGGTGTGACAACCTCGATAATGGAATCCAGCCTTGGCGTCAGTTCGCCCGCAGGCAACGGGTGAGCTTGCAGCAGACCAGCAGTAATCGGCGACACCGCGCCGGGGAGAAGTTGGGCATCGATCAGCTCGTTGACGCTTTCGCAGAAGGCGACAGCGATCCGAGCGATGTCACTTTCCGTGTGTGCCGCGCTGAGGAAACAAGGACGATTCTCCCACGCGTGAATGCCTCGTTCGCGCATGTGCGTGAATATCAAGGGGGCGAAGCGTAGTTCGGGAGGCAACGGAAGGTGATAGAGCGACGCGCAGATCTCCCAACGAATCGGCGTGGCGCACGTCTCCAGGTGCGTATTCATTGCACCAACCAGCGTTGCGGTTTTTTCGGCCAGCGTTCGTTGCAGAGCGGGGCCTTCTGCTTCGAGTTGATCCAAGACCGCCGAAACAGCCGCCAACGCGAGTGGATGGCGGACGAATGTCCCCGCAAAGAATGTGACGCCTACTTCGGGAAAGGATTCATCGCCGTAATGCCATGCGCCTCCATCGAGGGCGTCCATGTATTGGCTGATTCCCGCAACGATTCCCACCGGCATGCCGCCGCCGATGACCTTTCCGTAGGTGGCGATGTCTGCCCGGATATCGAAGTGCTCCTGCGCTCCGCGAGGTGCCAAACGGAAGCCAGTGACAATCTCATCGAAGATCAGCGCGGCGCCGCATTGTTGCGTGATGCTTCGCAGCTCTTTGAGGAATTCGCGAGGGGCGAGTGCGGGATGACGGCTTTGAACCGGTTCAACCAGAACAGCGGCGAGTTGAGCGCCATTCGCCCGCAGCCATTCGATTGCTTTGTCCGTGCCGTAATCGAGGACGACCAAGTTCCTTACTGCGCTCTCGGGAATGCCTGGCGCGATTGGCGCCGGGCCGGGTCGATAAAGTACTTCGTCGAAGATTCCATGATATGCGCCGGCGAAAACGGCGACCTGGTCCCTGCCTGTCACGGTGCGGGCTACCCGGAGGGCGGCGGCGACGGCTTCGGAACCGGTGTTGCAGAAGGCAACTCTCTCAAAATTCAGGAAACGGCTCAGTCGTTCTGCCAGTTCACCGGCCTTCGGTGCTGTGGGTCCGATCGCGATGCCACGGTGAAGTTGCTCTTCCACCGCCTTCACGAGGAATGGCATTCGGTGCCCGAAGAGGATTTGGCCGAAACCAAGGGTGACATCGATGTATTCGTTATTATCGACGTCCCAAATGCGCGCGCCTTCGCTGCGGTCGCACACCAATGGATAGACGAGTTCTTTCCATTCGCGGCGGAATCCGGCCACCGCGCGAGGATCCGCGAGATGTTTACGATGCTGAGCGGTGTAGCGTTTTGAACCAGCCGTCTTCGCAGTGTAACTCGCGATGAGATTTGCAAGGTGCTCGCGTTGGATCGGCAGGAGTTCGCCGCCATGCGTCGCGTCGATCCCTCGAAACGGACCGTGTGCTCGGTGCGGCCGGGGCGCTGCAACTGAAGCCGGCGCGAGATTGGATTTGGCCGGCGCAGGTAAAGTGATCGCAGTGGCTCCATTGGCCTGGAGGTGGCGTGCAAGTTCCGCCGGCGAAGTGAGCTCCTGCAGGAGTTGGCGGAAGGTGACTTTGATGCCGAAGCGCTTTTGTGCTGCGACGGCGACCTGCGTCAGGAATAGCGAATCAAAGCCGAGTTCAATGAAGCTCGACGTTGCTGTTGTTTTGTCGAGTTCGATTCCGGATAGCCGCTGCAGTTCCTCGATCACCTGAGCCTCAACCGTTTGATCATTGGCTGCCGTCGAGGGGATGATGGCCGCTTCTGGTGAAGCTGGCGCAGTGGGGGACCCTAAGTCTGCTGCAATCGGAAGCGGCGGAGTGCTTGGCGCGTCTGTGACTACTGAAACGGGTGCATCCGCGAAATATCGCTGCCTTTCGAAAGGATAAGTTGGAAGAGAGATGCGTCGTGCTTCGTCAGTGCCGGCGGCCTGCAAATCGACTTCGACACCCCATGACCAAAGTTGCGCAAGTGCCGAGCAAAACGAGATGGACTCGTCAGTGCCATCGCGCATTGAGGCGGTCACGTGGCGGTTGGGAACGCGATGCTGGCGCGCCAACTGGGTCAATGTTTGGCCGGGCCCGCATTCCAAGAATATGCTGTGTTCGCTCGCCAGCAGGGCAGCGATCGACGGCGCGAATCGAACGGTTTCTCGCGCGTGGCGCGCCCAGTATTGCGGGTTCACCGCATCGGCGTCGCTCAGCCAAGTCCCCGTGACGCAGGAATAGATCGGAAGCTTCGGAGTCTGACGGTCCAAACCGGCGGCGAGTTCCGCGAGGGGGGCAACCACCGGATCCATCATCGCTGAATGGAACGCGTGCGAAGTCTCCAGTGGTTTGCAGGCAATTCCCTCGGCCAGCAACTGCGCCTCAACCAGGGCAATGTCTTGGTTCGGTCCGGCGAGCACGATCAGGTCCGGACCATTCACTGCGGCGAGAGAAACTCGATCGCTCAGCAAGCGCTTGCCTTCTGTTTCAGACAAACGCGCCGCGAGCATTGATCCATGCGGTTGCTCCTGAACAAGGCGCGCGCGGGCGGCAACGAGATTTAAACCGTCGCGCAGCGTGAATACTCCGGCGAGGACTGCGGCGACATATTCGCCGACGCTATGTCCGATGCAGGCGGCGGGCTTCACCCCTCGGAACATACAAAGGCGAGCCATGGCATAGCTGATCGCGAAGATCGCAGGCTGCGTTAGCCTGGTTTCGCGCAGCGCAGCGGCAGCAGCTTCCGCATTCCCTTCGCCAGGTAGCAATGCGTCGCGCAGGTTAATCTGGCCTTCGAGAATTGCGCAGCATTCGTCGAACGCTTCACGGAATACTGCCTCCCTGGCGTAAAGCTGAGCCCCCATGCGCGGGTACTGCGCTCCTTGCCCTGGGAACATGAATACCACTCCGCCGTTGACCGCGCGCCCGTTGAAGGACCGGCGCGAGTCGAGTCCGCGCAGTGCCGCGATTGCGTTCTCCCGGTTTGTGCAAACTACCGCCCGCCGGAAGGCAAATGCCGCGCGCCCGCTGTTAAGCGTAAACGCGACATCGCGCAAATCGATGAGGGGCGACGCTTCCAGGAAATTGGCCAGTTGATTCGCGCGCTCAGCGACTGCCGTCTCACTTTTGGCCGAAAGCGGAAGCACATACGGTTGCCCCTGACCTCCCGAGATCCGGGCTGACACCACCGGCGGCTCTTCCAGGACAACATGAGCGTTTGTTCCGCCCACGCCAAATGAACTGACACCAGCGCGGCGCCTCTCGCCTCCGCCCAGCCAATTGTGAGTCTGCGCTGCGACGAAGAAGGGTGATTCGTCGAGACGCAGCGCGGGATTGGGCTGTGAAAAATGAAGGCTCGCCGGAATCTGGCCATGTTTCACTGCCAGCGCAGCCTTGATGAGGCCTGCAATGCCAGCGGCCGCATCGAGATGGCCAATGTTAGTTTTTACCGACCCGATCGCGCAGTAATTACGATCCTCGGTTCCGGCGCGGAAAGCTTGGGTCAGCCCGGCGATTTCAATCGGGTCCCCGAGCGGTGTCCCGGTGCCATGAGCTTCCACGTAGCCGATGGTCCGCGGATCAAAGCCCGCGAGCGCGTGGGCCAGGCTGATCACCTCCGCATGTCCTTCCACGCTCGGAGCGGTGAAGCTCACTTTGTTGCTGCCATCATTATTTAACGCTGCGCCTTTGATGACCGCATAGATCTGGTCTTTGTCGGCAATCGCATCGACAAGGCGCTTCAAAGTTACGACCCCGACCCCGTTGCTGAAGACGGTGCCACCGGCCTGCGAATCGAATGCGCGGCAATGCCCATCTGGAGACAGGATACCGCCTTCGTCGTAACGATAGCCGCGCTCGTGCGGAAAGGTGATGGAAATGCCGCCCGCGAGCGCGACGTCGCACGTGTAATTCAGCAGGCCCTGCACGGCCTGGCACACGGCTACGAGAGAAGTGCTGCACGCGGTGTAAATGCTGAGGGCCGGGCCCCGCAGGTTCAGCTTATATGCGACACGCGTGGCGAGGTAGTCCTTCTCGTTCGCCATCATGGCCGTCAACCAGCCGACACTCGCGGTGAGTTCCGGATGGTGCGCGACGTTTTGCGCCCAATAGGTGTTATTGGACATGCCGGCGAATACGCCGATCGCCCCTGCATATCGCGTGGGATCACACCCGGCGTCTTCCAACGCATTCCAGCATTCTTCGAGGAAGACGCGCTGTTGCGGATCCATCACTTCCGCTTCTCGCGGCGAAATGCCAAAGAATGCTGCATCGAACCATTCCGGTTTCTCGAGTAAACCACGCCGCGGAACGTAGAGTCCGTCTCCCGGGAGCTCAGCTCCGGTTACCGTCGAAATCGTCTCCTCTCGATTTAGGAGATTGCGCCAGAATGTGTTGATGTCCGGGGCACCGGGAAAGCGTCCCGACATGCCGACGATCGCGATCCCTTCCAAAGCGGAATCAGTCTCGCTCATTTCGTCCGGGGCCTCTGTTGCCGGGCAATGGCAGCGCGGGCCTTGGCGGCCCGATCATGGACGGCAGACGCGACGGGAGTAGTGCACGCGGTTGCGGGCGCTCCACTCAGGAATCCGGCAAGCGATCGGATGGTTGGATACTGGAACAAAGACACGACGGGTAATTCTCGCTGCAACTTAGCGCATAAACGGCGATGGACTTGCAGCATCAGCAAAGAATGTCCTCCGAGATCAAAGAAGTTGTCGGTCTCGGTGACTGGCCGACCGAGCGCCGCCTGCCAGATTTCGGCAATCATTTGCTCATTTGGAGTTCCGAACGAGCGGACGGGAAGGGGAGTTGCAGTCGATGTTGAGGATGGCGGCTTGGGCGACCAATGCCGGGTCATGTCACCCACCGCGATCTGTGGATTGGTCGACGCGGTTGCCAGCAGATCCGCGAAGTTGGCCGCGAGATCGGACAACTCTTCGCGTGAAGTCGTTCTCGGTTGGGCGATGAACGACACGATCGATTCGTCGCCCGGTTGGATAACGATGGTCAGGGGATAATTCGCGCGAACCGGAGCGTGCAGACCTTCAACCTTCACGCTGCCGAATTGCCAGGGGCGATCGGAAGTCGCGTAGTTTTGGAAGACCAGCAGCGTTGTAAAGAGGCGCGCATTCCAGGGCAATTCGCTCCAGCCCTGGATTTCAGCAAGTGCGGCGTGTTGGTGCTCCGTTAGAGCTGCCAACTGCGCGTGCATCTGAGCGCACAGATTGGTGAACGGCTGACCCAGGTCGACGCGGGCGCGGGCGGGGAGGTTGTTAACGAAATGTCCTACGATGGAACCGGCGCCATCGAGATCGGCAGGACGGCCGGACACCGCCGCGCCAAACACGACATCGTTCATCCCGGAACGTTGGGCGAGCAGAATGGCCCAGGCTGCCTGGCAGATGGCGTTTAGCGTGACGCGAGCGCGCTGAGCGAGTTCCTGAAGGGGAGCGCCGATGGTGATGGATGTCTGGAGTTCCGGTGAATCGCTCGACGCTTGAACCGGGAGCGGCGTCTGCACGCGGAATCCGCGCAGTTGCGCGCGCCAAAAGTCTTCCGAGGAGCGCGGTCGTGTGAGCCAGGAGATAAACTCCCGGTATGGTTTAGCCGGAGCCAGTGACTTCTCTTCGTAATGGGCCGCGACTTCCCGCAAGACGAACGGCCACGACCAGCCGTCGATCTCCAGATGATGATGGGTCCAAACAAAGCGATGATCATCCGTGCCGAGGCGGAACAACGCAAAGCGGGTCAGCGGGGCGCGTGTCAGGTCAAACGGTTGGATTGCGTCTTCCTGCAAAAATGCATCGATGCGGCGTGACTGTTCTTCCGCAGGCAGGTGCGATAAATCTTCGATTCGCCAGGCGGGTGTCGCGTTTTGGAGCACGACCGACATCGGCTCTGGCTCTGCCAAATAGGCGGTTCGCAGCGACGGATGGCGGGCGATGACATTGCCCCAGGCGCGTTGGAATCGCTCAGCGACCAGCGGACCACGGAGGCGACAGTGCCACTGGTCGTTTCCGCTGCCGGCCTTTGCCGCTTCCAGCGTGTAGAAGAGCCGCTGCATGGGCGCGAGCGGATAGGCGTCTTCCGCGGTCGGATAGTTTGCGCGAACCAAGGGAGCCGGGAGCGGGGAAAAGGCGAACATCCCTGCGCTGGCGATGGATTGCAGGGCGGCGCGGAAGGATTCGGTAAGAGCTGCGATGTTCGCCTGATCATGAATCGCCCGGCTGAAGGTCCATCGTGCCTGCAAACGCCCATCGAGGATCAGCGCATTCACTTCGAGAACGTGAGTCCTCCGCGCCCGAGGCGCATGCCAGCCGGCGGTGGAGAAGCCGTTGAGCCGGAAGTCGGAGAGTCCCTCGGTGAGGAGATCGAAATGACCGAGGTAATTGAAGAGCACCTCACTCTGTGAAGGAGCGACGGCGCCGCGAGCGTTAAGCAATGAATAGCCAAACCCGCGACGCGGTGTTGCGGCGAGTGCCGCTCGCGTCTGCGCAAGCGTTGCCTCGCGCTGTAGACGCGCGGGGTAAATCGTCGTGAACCAGCCGATGGTGTGCGAGAGATCCGCGGTGTTTGGCACGCCACAAAGCGCGGACAGGAAATCTTCTTCGCGCCCGTGTCCTTCGACATCGACCGTGATGGCCGGCACGTTTGCCCAATTCGTCAGCGACTGGCCGAGGGCGTGCAGCAGAGCGTCATGGATGCGGGCACTTTGCGCGGAGAGCGCGTGCTGCAGCGCGGTGGTCTCTTCCGTGGTCAGTTCGACGGCAATGGTTTCCGCAGTCGCTTCGTAGTTCGCAGAGTTTGGGCGATCTGCCGGAAGCGAGTTGCAAGGTTCTGCGAGGAGGCTTGTCCAATATGGCAGTTCCTCATTCAGCTTTGGCGACATCACGGCTGCGCGCATCGCATGCGCCCAGGTGTGGAATCCGGTGGTGGCCGCAGAGATGGCTAATCCATTTAGAGCGGCCTGGAGATCTTCCAGGAAAACCCGCCACGACACGCCATCCACGATCAGGTGGTGCATGGCGATGGTGAGGCGTTGCCCGTCGAAGGAGAAACGCGCCAGCGGACCTTCGAGGCGGAGGGCGGATTGGAGATCGTGCCCGGTAGGCGCAAGTAACTCCGTGGCGGGAGTGGCTGGACCAAAGGTTTGTCTCCACCTGCCGCCTTCGCGGACGAAGCGCAGTTGAAAGACCGGGTGCGCCGCCAAAACTTTCTCCAGCGCAGAAGCCATGGCCGCCCGGCTTATGGTGCGCGTCAGCGCGAAGGTGAACGATTGGTTCCAGTGGTGGGAATCCGCGAAGTCCTGCGCGAAGAACCACTGCTGGATCGGCGTAAGCGGCACGTCGCCACTGGCGGAACGCTCGCGCAAGCGCGGGGCGCTCGGCGCGACCGTGGCGACCAATTCACTGATCGTTGGAAGATCAAAGAGTTGCTTCGGCGTGAGTTCGATTCCCGCTTTGCGGGCCTGCGCGACTACCGAGATGCTCAGGATGCTGTCGCCTCCCAATTCGAAGAAGTTGTCGTGGACACCGACCGACTCGACCTTGAGCACGCGACTCCAGATCATCGCCAGCGTCCGCTCTGCGTCATTGCGTGGCGCCGTATACGTTGCGCCTACCTGGGGACGGTCGTGGCTCGGCTCCGGCAGCGCGCGGCTATCGAGTTTGCCGTTATTCGTCAGCGGCATGCGTTCGATCGGAACGTAAGCAGCAGGCACCATGTAATCCGGCAGGTAGCGCTTGAGATGAATGCGCAGTTCGCTCGCGTCTGGAGCGATCCCTTCGCAAACCAACCATGCAACCAGGCGTTTTCCACCAGCCCCGTCAGGCCGAGGAAGCACAGCGGTTTCGCGGATCGCAGGGTGTTTGAGAAGAACGGCTTCGATCTCCCCGAGTTCGATGCGGAATCCGCGGATCTTTACCTGCTGATCGATCCGGCCGAGGTATTCGACGTCGCCGCCTGGCAACAATCTCGCGGAGTCGCCCGTCTTGTACAGCCTTTCGCCAGCGTGAAATGGATCATCGATGAAGCGCTCGGCCGTCAGTTCCGGGCGTCGCAGATATCCTCGGGCAAGGCCGGCGCCGCCGACGTGCAGCTCACCGGGAACACCAACGGGCACCGGTTGAAGCTGCGGATCCAGAATGAGCATCCGCAGATCGGGAATGGGACAACCGATGACCGAGCTACCTTGCACGTCCTCCGCTCGCAGTGGCCGGTAAGTCACATGCACGGTCGTCTCGGTGATTCCGTACATGTTCACCAGCTGTGGAGTGCTGTCGCCGTAACGATCAAACCACGGCTTGAGCGACTGCATCTCGAGCGCTTCGCCGCCGAAAATGACGTGACGAAGCGCGAGCGATGAATTCTGTTCGGCGTCCGCCGCGATCAATTGACGGAAGGCGCTGGGCGTTTGATTCAGGACGGTCACCGATTCCGTTGCGAGCAGTTGCCGGAATTGCTCGGGAGAACGGCTGATTGAGAATGGGATCACCACGAGGCGTCCGCCGTGCAAGAGAGCTCCCCAAATCTCCCACACCGAGAAGTCAAACGCGGTGCTGTGAAAGAGCGTCCAAACATCACCGGCGTGGAATCCAAACCACGGCGCGGTAGCCGTGAAGAGTCGCGTGACGTTCCGGTGCGTGATACAGCAGCCCTTGGGTTTGCCCGTCGATCCGCTGGTGTAGATGACGTAGCAAAGCTGGTCCGGCGTTCCACTCGATCGCGGCGCGGCCGGCGCGCGCTCCCGAAGCTCGTCGATGGCCAGCACTTTGGCGCTGCCAAGGTGCGGCAATTCCGCAATGAGATGCCGCTGGGTGAGGAGGATCGGCGCCTGCGCGTCTTCCAACATGAAAGCGAGCCGCTCGGCGGGATAAGCGAGGTCGATCGGAAGGTAGGCCGCATTGGCCTTTAAGATCCCCAGCAGGCCGACCACC
>CBHXZU010000021.1:0-19867 GCA_966125105.1 uncultured Prosthecobacter sp. | reverse complement strand
GACGACGCACCTCGATATCCCCAGCATCGACGCGCTGATCGGCGCGCTGGAGCAATACGACGGCACGATCATCTTCATCAGCCACGACGTGCATTTCATTCGCTCCGTCGCGAAGCAGGTCCTGCACATCAGCGCCGGCAAGCTGACTCCGTACGCTGGCGACTACGAATACTACCTCGACAAAACGAAAGCCGTCTCCGCCCGCGAAGCACTCGTCGCCGGTGAAGCGCTGACCAATTCCCAACCCGTCGCCGCGCCAGACTCCGCGGAAAAGCGGGGCCCCGGCCTGCGCGAGATGAAGGAGCAAAAGCGGGCCGAAGCCGAGCAGCGCAAGGCAGCGGCCAAAGCGAAGCGGGATCTCGAGCAGCGCGTCACTGCCCTGGAGCTGAAGATTGCGGAGCTTGAGGCGCGGCAGCGTCACCTCACGGCGCGCTTGCAGGACCCAATCACGCATCTGCCCGGCGGCCCCGCCGCTGACATGGCGCGCGAATTGACCGAGCTCACCGCCACCATTGCGGACACGACGACGGAATGGGAAAAGGCGACGGAGCAGGTGATGGCGATGGAGGAGTGAGCGGCAGGTCTGGACGGGAAGGATTTCCCTCGGCCCACAGAATCGCTTAAAGATGCGATTCAGTGCCGGTGTGCCTGCCTCGGCAGAAAACATGAGCCGCAATGATGCACGGGGATCACGAGTGCGATCCCTGGTTTCGTCGTTAACTCCTCTCCTGGCAGAGGCGAGCGTGACGCGATAGTTCCGCGAGCAGTCTTGGATCTCACTTCCGGCGACCAGTTTTCATCGGGTGGAGCGGGGTCCTTCAGTCGCTTAAGCTCCCTCAGGATGACCGGCTTTTCGATCGCGCGGGTTTACTGC
This sequence comes from uncultured Prosthecobacter sp., assembly GCA_966125105.1. Lineage (GTDB taxonomy): Bacteria > Verrucomicrobiota > Verrucomicrobiia > Chthoniobacterales > Chthoniobacteraceae > SXWH01. The sequence goes on along the minus strand of CBHXZU010000021.1, from coordinate 18,993 downwards.
GGTTCTTGAGTAATTAAGAATCAGTCGACGCGGCTTTTCGGTGTCCGGGTTTTCGGTGTCCGGGTTTTCGGTGTCCGGGTTTTCGGTGTCCGGGTTGAACGTTGGCTCTGCCGAGGTAAGTCACGCCAATTTTGCGGAAAGCCTTCCCAGGCCGCTCCACTCACCTGCATTACCCCAGCCGATCCGCCGTCTCCCGAATCAGTTTCTCCGTCGTCGTCCAATCGATGCACTGGTCCGTGATGCTCTGCCCGTAGACCAGGCATTCCTTGTCCGCGAGCCCCTGGGCGCCGGCGACGAGATTGCTCTCGAGCATGGCGCCGATGATCAACCGGTTTCCTTCGACGCGCTGCTTGAGGATCGCCTCGTAGGTCGCGGGCATCTCGCTGGATTTCTTCCCGCAGTTCGCGTGACTGGCGTCGATCATCAGGCTCCGGTTCAGACCGTTCTTTTCGAGCGTGCTTACCGTTTGGGCGACGGAGTTCGCGTCATAGTTCGGCCCTTCTTCTCCACCGCGAAGGATCACGTGACAATCGGGGTTCCCCTCCGTGGCTACCACGCTGGCGCGGCCTTGCTCGTCGATGCCCAGGAAAGTCTGCGGGGACATCGCTGCCTTGATCGCATTGATCGCCGGCTGCAATGCACCGGACGTCGCATTCTTGAACCCCACCGGCATCGAAAGCCCACTGGCCATCTGCCGATGCGTTTGCGACTCGGTGGTGCGCGCTCCGATTGCGCTCCAGCATGTAAGATCCGCGATGTATTGCGGCGTGATCGGATCGAGCATTTCGGTCGCCGTCGGCAGGCCGAGTTCCAGCACATCGCGCAGGAACCGGCGCGCCATCCGCAGGCCGGTGGGGATGTCGTGGGTGCCATCGAGGTGCGGATCCATGATCAGACCTTTCCAGCCGACCGTGGTGCGCGGTTTCTCAAAATACACGCGCATGACGACCATCACGCGCTCGCGCACCTCAGCCGCGAGCCTGGCCAGGCGCTCGGCGTATTCGCGTCCGCCCTTGATATCGTGGATGCTGCACGGCCCGACGATGAGAAGAAAGCGGGGGTCTTCGCAGCTGAGGACGCGTGAAATGTCGGTCCGCGCTTGGGAAACGAGCGCCGCGTCCTGCTCGGAACGCGGGATCTCCGCCACCATCTCGCGTGGTGTCGGCAGCGCCGTATTGGCAATGACGTGAACGTCGGAAACGCGGGTCATCATGAAAAGAGCCCTGACCGATAGCGCGAATCGGCTCCGACCGCTAGTGCGGTCTGCGATGCAGTTATCGTGAGCGCGCAGCCGGGCGCTTCCTGTTCTGCGCGTGCCGCGGCTCTACCGCGGCTTATCGGTATTTGTCATTCATCCGCCGCCCTGCTTCGAGCATATCGAGCGCCTGCACGATGCGGCGCTCGCGCGTCTCGGGACGTTTGGCGCTGCTGATCCAGTCGATGTATTCCCGACGGCAGGAGGGCGGCAGCTTTCCAAAGTTCTCCGTTGCGCTGGGCGATCGTTCCAGCGCCTGGCTCAGCTCTGGCGGCACTGGCAACTCGGGACGGCGCGGTTTCGGTTCGCTCGATTTTGGCGGCGGATTCTTGTCTAGCTTGGCTGCTTCTTTGAGCAGGCGCCGCAAGGCCGCCACGGGAATGTCGCTTTCCGTGACGATCTTCAGCCCGTGCCCGCCAGCGCTCTCGTCATCCTTTGCCAGGACGCCATCGGGATCCGCAACGCGCCTGAAGAAAACGAACCTCACGTGGTGCTTGAAGGCGCCAAAGAGACAAATGAGGGACTTCCCCTTGTACGCGGGCTGGCTCCAGCGCATGACCTCCTCCCAGTCCGGTCCGACCGAACGAATGATCTCCCGCAGTTTGCGGCAAATTGGTCGGAACTGCTCCGGTGCGGCAGCAATGTAGGCGTCGACTGGACTGAGGGCGGATTTTCCGGCGGGCATGCGCCGTTTGTGGGCAATCTTCCATCCGGACGCGAGCCATTCGACCGACTGGTTGTGACGGTATTATGTCGTCTGAAAATTACTTTTGCGCGCCGTGCCCTGCGTTATGCTGAGTGAAGTCCGCCCGAACCTCGGCGATCTTATGAACGCTCGCTCTGTCGCCCTTCTCACCTCCGTCCTCCTTGGCTCGGCATCGCTCCAGGCCGCATTCCCGTCCCTCAAGCTGGACCTTGTCTGCAAAGACCAGATCAACTCGCCCATCGCAATGGTTCCGGCGGGAGATGGTTCGGGTCGGATGTTCATTGCGGATCAGCGAGGGAAGATTCGCATTTTCCGCAATGGGATGCTCGAGCCCGGCACATTCCTCGACATCGGTGCAAAGCTCTGCACTCCGCTTGCGAACTACGATGAGCGCGGCCTGCTCGGCCTCGCTTTTCATCCTGGGTATGCGAATGCGGCGTCACCGGGATTCCGGCGCTTCTACGTCTTTTACATCGCCAATTCTCCGCTCGCGCCGGGCACTCCGACGGACCCGGTCAACAGCCGCACGGTCGTGGCGGAATACAAGGTCTCAGCGGGCAACCCTGACGTTGCCGATGCCGCGTCCGAGCGCATCCTGCTCACATTCGACAAGCCGCAGTTTAACCACGCCGGCGGCGCGTTGGAGTTCGGCCCGGACGGATTCCTCTATTTCACCGTCGGCGACGGCGGCGGGTCGCAGGATAATGAAGCAGGTCATACCGGCGGGGCCAGCGGCGCAGGCGGCAAGCCGGCCACGGCCAAGGGCAACGCCCAGGATCTCACCAAGTGGATGGGTAAACTGCACCGCATCGATCCGCTCGGCACGAACGGGCCCGGGGGTCAGTACGGGATTCCCGCCGATAACCCGTATGCCGCGAGCCCCAATGGCGAGCGCCCGGAAATCTATGCGTTCGGGTTGCGCAATACGTGGCGTTTTAGTTTCGACAGTCGCCCGGGCGGAACAGGCCGGCTCTTCGCCGCGGATGTCGGACAAGGCGAGGTGGAAGAGATCGATATCATCACGAAGGGCGCGAACCTCGGTTGGAGAAACAAAGAGGGCAGCTTCATCCCGACATTCTCCGTCGGCGCGCCCGCGATGACCGTAACGCCCACCGACCCCATCGCGCAGTATGCGCATCCCGGCATTGTCAAAGGATCACCGCCGCTGCCGCAGTACGGCATCTCGTGCACCGGCGGATACGTTTACCGTGGGGCGGCGATTCCTGCGTTGGTCGGAAAATACGTGTTTGGTGACTTCAGCACCGCCTTCGCTCCGCCGAATGGCACCATGCTTGGCTTGGAGGAAACCTCCCCCGGCGTGTGGGCACTTTCTTCGCTCGATATTCTCGGCGGCAATCCGATCGGGAGTTACATTCAGGCGTTCGGCCAGGATGAAAGCGGCGAGTTGTACGTCCTCACTCGGCAAACCCTGCCGCCCGTCGCGCCGGATCAAGCGACCGGTCTCCCGTCGGGACGGATCTACAAGATCGTGCCCGTGCCAGCCACGACGCAGGTCAATCTGCAGGCTGCGAAGGACAACACCATCTTTTCGGAAGCGCCGAACAACAGCAATGGCGCAGGGACCGATTTTTTCGCGGGGACGATCGTCAATAGTGCGAGTCACCGGCGCGCACTGTTGGCGTTTTCTTTTGGGGCAATTCCTTCCGACGCCGTCGTAGCGTCTGCGACATTGACTCTCGAGTGCGACAAGGTGCCCGCCGTCACGCAGCCGTTCCCGTTTTCCTTGCACCGGATGCTGGTGGATTGGGGGCAGGGAACGAGCGTTGCAGGCGGTCAAGGTGGACAAGGCGCGCCGGCGGTCGGCGCCGACGCGACCTGGCTGAAGCCGTTTTTCAACCAGGCAGGAACCTGGATTTCAGAAGGAGGCGATTTCGCGGTGGCAAAGAGCGCATCCACCCCGGTGAACTTCCTGGGGAGTTACGCATGGAGCAGTCCGCAGATGGCCTATGAGGTCAATGCCTGGCGCGCGACTCCGGCGAACAACTTTGGGTGGATGCTCAAGGTGGAGGCGGAGGGGCGCGTCAAGGACGGCTTTGGGCTTGCGGGCCAAAATACGATTACGGTGACCGACGGCACGGAGGGATTGGCCGCGGGCATGACGGTCGTTGGCACGGGTATCGGTGGAGGAGCCCGAATCGCTGAAGGCGGAGTCGATGCGGCGCAAAACATCGTGACCCTCACCGTTCCAAACGTTGGCGGTGTCGCCGGGCAAATCCAGTTCAGCCTCGCCTCAGCGAAACGGTTCGTTTCACGCGAAGGCATTTCGCCGACTCAACGGCCGCGACTGACGGTGAATTACGTCCCGGCACCAGTGCTTACCCGGCGGCAGGCTTGGGAAAAGCAGAACTTCTTTGTCGGCGAGTATATCAATGACACGCTCGATACGGATAACGATGGCCTGCCAAACGGGGTCGAATACGCATGGGGATTGCCGCCCAAAACGCGCAACCAGATTTCCGAGGGGATGACGGTGAACGGCTCGAGCGTGCCGGGCGGGGGGCCGATGACGATCACCTTCCGCCGCGATCCGCTCGCGACCGATCTGACTTACCGCCTGGAGGGAAGCAGTGATCTCGTGATCTGGACGGTTCTCGCGCAAAGCGTCGGCGGCGCCACCCCAACGGGCCCCGGCTTTGTGAGTGAGTCCGACGTCGCCGGCCAACCGCCGTTCAAGAACGTCGTAGTGACAGACCCGACGCCCGCCGGAGGGAAGCGATTCTTCCGGTTGCGAGTCGCGCGGTAGGAACGCCTGCAGCTTTCGCGCCGCGGGTTGTAATACGACTTATGCAGTCCGAGAGCCCCTGTTCATTCAATGCACGACCAAACGGTCATCCCTGACCAAGTGTAACGATAAGAGGGATCTCGAGCCATTCACGACAACCTCATCGCTGGCGAAACAGCTAGCGGTGAACGGATCGGGGGTGCTTCAGCCGCTAAAGCTTCCTCCGATGACCGGCTTTTCGCGCACTCTAACTGTGAGAATCGGATAAGCCCGCCAACCCGTGGACGGGGGACCCGGGGGGCGTCGACCACAGCCAAGACCCATTGGCCGCGAACGGCGCACGCGTGCTGCTTCGACCTCTGCAAGCACGCTTGCGCCGAGAGCGGCGATCTCGAGGTCGCCGGGGTGGGATCGTCGTCGGCGCGGCGCTCGCTATTGCCGCGCGACCGCCGCCTTCACCGCATATCGCCCACCGTCCGGCAGGATGATATCCACCCGGTCTTTCTCAATCGCCGCCACCCTGTAGGTCTCGTTGGTGGGCGGAAGTTGGAAGCGCTGTGCGTTCTTCACGCGGATTTCCGTCGGCGTTTTCGGGCCATTCCCAAGAGGGTCGGTCCACGTGTAGAGGAGGATCGCGTAGCTCTCGGGCGAATTGGCCAGTTCGCCTTTCACCAGCGTTACCGGCTGCTGTGTTCGCTTATCGATGACCACGATCGAAGACACATCGCGCGCTGTTCCGTCCGGGCCGGGCGCCGATTTCTTCGAAAAGCTCTGCACTTCGAACGGCGCGTGTTTCATTGACTTGCCCACCTCGACGTATTCGGTGCGTCCAGGAACCGCATTGATCTGCACTGTGATTTGTTTGGGATCCCGAGGATTCTCGTCATGTTCCAGGAAACGCAGATGAAAGGGAATCTGCTCCACCTTCTGGAGTTGCAGGCGCGTGTGATACGGAGGGTGCGACGCGGGATCCGCAGGATCTGTAGAGTCGGCGGGAAGTTCAGCTTTTGCGTCCGAGAGCACCTTTCCGCCCAGCTCATCAAGGTGCGACTTGGCATCCATGCCCTCCCATTCCAGCAGCGTGGAAAATCCATCATGATCGGGATCCGCGGAAAGAACGTCCTCATCAACCGGGTTGAGGCCGTGCTGCATCAGCCAGATGTTCTTTACGGGCGGGTGAAACATTCCACCTTCGGGCTTCTGAAGGACGCCCTTCACGAGCACGTAATGTTTGCTGGCAAAGAGCCGTTTTTCAGGATTGGCCGTCCACGCTCCGGGCGCGCGAGCGGACCCGATGGCCCGATCAACGTCAATTCGGTCGCCATTGAAGGCTGCAGACATTTCAGGCGCCTGAACGTTTTCCACCCCGTGGGGCAGAGTTCCCGTGGATTCGCGGTAGAGTTGGACGCTGGAGATCGCGAGGCTGATGGACAACGCGACGACGGCCGCCTGGCCGGGGTGGGATTTGATCCAATGCATCATAAGATGGAGGTTGTTTGGATGAGTCGGCTGGCCCTTCGAGCCAAGGCCCGGCGAGCCTGCGCGGTTTGAGGGTAATTCCTCCGTTCCGAGGCGCTAATGACAACGCTGTGACGCGCATCGGGACTACTCAATCGAACGCCTTTTTCATCCCATCCTGCAGCGGAATGAGCCGCGAAATACGGTAAATCGCTCTGACGGGGTAGCCACACTGAACCTTCGGGCTAAGTCTGGCGCTCTGGAAGTGACGACGCCGTGAAGGGTGTTGTGAAATATCACAAACTCTTCTTTCGCTTTTGGCCCGCGTTCTGCGAAAGATGCGGATTCGTGCTTATGGCGTCCATCGCCTTGCGGCGCTTCAATTTCACCTGCTGAACCAACTGTAAATGTCTGCAATTCCGTCTTCGGAGACTCCATCTGGAAAGTCCAACACCGCATACTGGCGGGAAATCGTCGTTCGCTTTCAGGAGCCTTCCCGGGCTCGCGCGACCTGGCAACTGGTCAACACCTTGGTCCCCTACGCCGCCCTTTGGTGGCTGATGTATCTGAGCCTTGCCGTGTCGTACTGGCTGACTCTGCCTCTCGCCATCATCGCCGGCCTGCTGCTCGTCCGCATCTTCATCATTTTCCACGATTGCGGCCATCGTTCGTACCTTAAGTCCGCGACGGCCAACGATGTCATCGGCTCTATCACGGGTTTGCTGACCATGACGCCCTACTATCACTGGCGTTGGGAGCATTCGATTCACCATGCGAATGCCGGTCACCTCGATCATCGCGGCACGGGGGACGTCTGGACGATGACGGTGCAGGAATACCTCGAGTCCGGCCGGTGGAAGCGCTTTGCCTATCGCCTCGCGCGCAACCCCATCATCCTCTTCGGCATCGCGCCGCTCTATCTCTTCGTCATCCATCAGCGCTTCCCGAAATCGAAAGCGAGCGCCCGGGAAAAGTGGTCGGTCTACTGGATGAACTTCGCCATCGTTGGCTTGGGCGCGTTGCTCAGCATGGTGTTCGGGTTTCTGCCTTACCTGATCATCCAGCTCACAGTGATGCTTGTCGCTGGTTCGGTGGGCATCTGGATGTTCTACGTCCAGCACCAGTTCGAGGACGTGTATTGGGAACGTCGCGAGGAATGGGACTTCACGGCCGCCGCTCTGCAGGGGAGTTCCTATTACAAGCTGCCCAAGATCCTTCAATGGTTCTCGGGCAACATTGGATTCCATCACATTCACCACCTCAGCCCGCGCATTCCGAACTACAACCTGGAGCGCTGCCATCACTCGGACCCGCTCTTCCAGCAGGTGAAGCCGATCACTTTGCTGAGCAGCTTAAAGTGCCTCACGTTCCGCCTCTGGGACGAGCAGCGCAAAAAGCTCGTCGGTTTCCCTGGCCGCCGGGAACGTCGGCGTCTGCGCCAGGAAATGTCCGCTTCGGCATCGTAAGCGCGAGGCTCACGCGAGATTTCAAGGCCGCTTCCCGCAAGGGGAGCGGCCTTTTTTCTTTCCAACCCGCGAAGCGGCAAACCTCGTGGCGTGGCTGTGCCAAAGCTGCGATGGAACCATGGTGATCTGGGAGAAGCCCCGAACGTCCGGGAGATGCGTTCGAGCAGTTCGCGAAAACAAGGCATTTTACCACCCCAGGGCGGCGAAGCCGCAACCAAGGGAGCATGGGCCTCCGGCCCGTTACTCGGGTCACCGCAGATTGAGTTGATGAGTTGCCGAGGGAACCGTTGGCCCTGCGCCAGCGCCAGCGCCAGTGAACGTGCCTCCTTCAGGTGGAATCCTGGAATGGCGGCCCTGGTGCTTGGAGAGTCCGCCGTTACGGGCCGGAGGCCCATGCTCCCCTTGCACAGTTGTAAGCTGCTCCCGCGTCCCAAAAGTGCAATCGTCGCCGAACTGCCGCGCTTCGTCCGTCTGCTCGCAAAGCAATTGCCGCAATGGCGGTTGAGTCTCATCGACATCGGCCCGCGTTCGTGACGGATTCGGCGGGCTGCTTCGACTTTCGACCTTCGTTATGAGCTTCAAACCCTTTCTCTTCGCTTCGGTGATCCTCGGGCAATCGGCCTTTTTACCGATGGCGGAGGCGGCCGAGCCACCTAAGCTGGTGGTTGCAATCCTCGTGGACCAATTGCGCTACGACTACCTCGAGCGCTTCCACGACCAGTTTCCCGAGGGCGGATTTCGCCTGCTCACCGACCAGGGGGCTTTCATGACCTTTGCGCGCTACAACTACGCGCCGACCATCACGGCGCCCGGCCACGCGAGTGTTTTCTCGGGTGCCCCGCCGTCGATGCATGGGATCATTGGCAACGACTGGTTCGATAAGCGCGCGAAGAAGTCGATCTACTGCTGCGCGGACACGACGGTGAACGGTGTCGGGACGACCAAGTCCTCAGGCAAAATGTCCCCTCGCAATTTCATCGGCGCAAACTTCGCGGATCAGCTCCGCCTGCAGTACCGGACGAAAGTCGTAGGCATCTCGATGAAGGATCGCGGCGCGATCCTGCCCGCGGGGAAAAAACCATCGGGCGCATTTTGGTTCGAGGGCTCGAGTGGGAACTTCATCACGAGTACCTACTACATGAACGACCTCCCCGCTTGGGTGAAGGCGTTCAACGATCGCAAGATCGCCGCGAGTTTCATTGGCAAGAAATGGGAGCGGCTGCTGCCGGAGGATCAATACGAGCGTCCGGACACTTTGCCCGGTGAGGGCAATCTCGCCGGCGAAAAGACCCCTACCTTCCCGCACATCGTGGCGAAACCGGACAAGGCACCCACGAAGGTGGTGGCGGAAGACGAACCGGGAGATCCCGGAACGACCTCGGTCCCGGCGACCACCGTCAGCGGGGCTGGAACGACAACGCCCGCAGCGACCTCGTCGACCGCTTCGACGTCCCCTGGCACGCCGTCTACGGCCACAACGTCCGGAGGCACCGCGTCCACCACAAAGCCGACTGCGACGAGTTCCATCGTGAAGCCGGGCGACAAGCAGTCGGCGGCAGCCACTGCAGCGACGGTGAAGGAAAGCTACGACAATATCATCCCCACGCCGTATTCGAATCAGCTCCTGGCGGAGTTCGCTCGAGCAGCGATCGAAGGGGAGCATCTTGGCGAGGGAAAGGGGCCGGATCTGCTCACCGTTTCATTCTCCGCCGTCGACGCTTGCGGCCACAAGTTCGGCCCGTATTCGCAGGAGGTGCAGGATACGGTCCTTCGCCTGGATCGCGAACTCGCCGGGTTTTTCGCGTACCTGGACAAAAAAGTGGGCCTTAAGAATGTCGTGATCACGCTCACCGCGGACCACGGCGTGGCGCCCACGCCGGAATTTGCCGCGCAGGAAGGATTGGGCGGCCAGCGGGTGGACGAAGCGGTGCTGGTCGGCGATTTGGTGGCCAAACTGGGCGAGCAATTCGGCTCCGGTGGCATCCTGCTGCAAAAGCGGATTTTCGATGGGCACATCTACTTCAATCACGATCTCCTGCGATCGCTGAAGATCGTGCCGAACGACGTGGTGAAGTTCATCCGCGAATGGGCCTTCAATACCGGCAAGTTCCAGGCCGTTTACAGCCGGGAGCAGTTGCTCGACGGGCGCGCTCCGGGGTTGATCGGTGAACGGATCGTCAACGGCTACAACGCCGAGCGCAGCGGCGATGCCGTGCTGATCTACAAGCCATTCACGATCAATTGGGGCGGAAAGACCGGCACGACGCACGGATCTCCATATTCGTTCGATACGCACGTCCCGGTGCTTTTCTACGGCGCGCCATTCAAGGCGGGACGTTATCCGGACGAATTCTACATCACGGATTTCGTGCCGACCTTGTCCGCTGCGCTGCACATGAGCCCGCCTCCCACCGCGATCGGCAAGCCGCAGACAAAGGTCCTCGCGGAGCCGTAGACGCAAATTTACTGTCTCCGCAAACGCGCCTGCGGTGGCATATATCTAATCGTAGAGCAACACCATGTGCCGCCGCTGGGAGAACTCCGCTTCTTCCTTCTCCCAAGCCGGCAGCAATTCCCGCCACGGCTTGCCTGCTTCGATGTGCTGCCGCGCGCGCGCTGAGCCAAACAGCAGGTCGATCGCGATCGGGTCTTTGACGAACTCGTAGACCTCCGTCCGCCACGCGAAGTTGCCGCCCGACATCTCCCGCATGGCCGCGAGCAGCGCGAGACTTGCCCGGACGGGTTGGAAGGCCTGCCGATCGGCGACGTGCATCTGCACCCCGCCGCAGTCCTTTCCAGCGTGCTTCTGAAAGGTGGGTCGGAATGAGAGGCCGCGGAACTTCACGCCCGGCAGCTTCTCGTCATTCATCCGGCGGGCGAGCGCCGTTCCATCCAGCCATGGGGCGCCGCAAATCTCGAACGGACGGGTCGTCCCGCGTCCCTCGCTGAGATTGGTCCCTTCGACGAGGCATTGCCCGGGGTAAACGATCGCCGTGTCGAGGGTCGGCATGTTTGGGGAAGGCAACACCCACGGGAGCCCCGTTTCGTCGAAAAGCATCCGCCGCTCCCAGCCTTCGCAGGCGATCACCCGCAGCCCGGCACCGTCGAGGTCGAGCTCGCGTTCGTAAAACATTGCCAGCTCGCCGATGGTCAGGCCGTGGCGGATGGCGAGGTCGTGCGCGCCCACGAAGCTCTCAAACCCTTTTCGCAAAGCCGGTCCTTCAACCACCACGCCGCCAAGCGGATTCGGCCGATCGAGAACGAAGACACGGAGACCCAGCGGCAGGGCCACCTGCAGGCAATAGAGCATCGTCGCCTGGAAGGTGTAGTAGCGACTGCCGATGTCCTGCAGATCAATCACCAGCGCATCGAGCCCGGTGAGCTGCTCCTTCGTCGGCCGCAGGCTTTCCACGTTCGCTCCGTAAAGACTGTGCACTGCGACGGCTTTCCCCGGACTGGATTCGCTCGCGTGGACGCCGATGAGGTCCTGCGCCTGGCCGAGCAGCCCATGTTCCGGACCGAAAACGGCGTTAATCGTTACGTCCTTCGCGTGACCCAGCAGTTCGAGGATGTGACGGAGCTGGGAGTCGACGGAGGCCGGATGACAGACCACTCCGATGCGCATTCCACGGAGCGGCGCGAAATCCTGGGCGACGAGAACATCGAGACCGGTGCGAACTTTCGCCATGAGCCTGGGCAGGTTTGCCGGAGGTAACCCGCTCCGCCGGGCGAATGGAAGAAAACTCGGAGGGCCCCTGCTCGGAATGCGCGTCGTTCGGGGGTTAAGAGCATCTGACGAAAGTAATTTTCGGATGAGCAAATTGCTCCGTACGCCTTCGGCATCGAATCCTATGGCGTATCATGAAAGCTCTCGCCGCTCGGAGGCATGCGCTTTTGCGAATCGTTCCAACGTGGTTCCCTCAGGCAAATTGAAGGGCTTTAGGGTGGCTTCGATCAGGTCGATGCTTCTTGGGCCGTCAAAAATCACCACGTCGATGTAGCCGTGCTTCAATCCCAAGGCGCCGCCGAGGACGCGGCCTGAAGACGCTCCGGCGAGGGCGTCCTCGAGTGCTTCCTCCAATTCCGCTCGCGCTGCGACTTCGTTGCCTTTCGGGAGATGGGACGCAGGAAAGGCGAGGTAGAGATATTCTGCTCCCGAGCCTTCGAGAGGATCAGGGTCGAGGTGTCCGGTCTCCGATTCCGCGATCAGCACGATCTGGCAGGTGGTGCCGGCGATGATGTCCTGGCGAAGCGCGGCGCTGTCGGCAGGGGACTCCAGGTGAAAACTCGTCCAGGTCTCTCCCGGGCTGCCTTTCTTCCAGCCGTAATCCTTCGCCACGCTTTCGATGAACGAGGGCAGTTCCCGCAATGGCATCGCGTCGCGGAGTTCGCGGTCGCCCGGCTCGATTTCGCCGATCCAGTTCTGCGTTCCAACTTCCCCGAGGACTTCATCGAGGTAGAGGAAAATCACCGTCCAGCGCATTCGCTCCTCCAGCTTTTGGAAGTCGGGGTGGTAAACCTTTAGGTCGAGCCGTTCATGGAGCTCATCGACCCTTGGGATGACCCAGAATGCGAGCGGGTCGAACGATTGGTTGTCGATTTCGAGCTTCAGCGCGGAGATGTCGCGCACAGGCTGCTTCGAGCCGTAAAACGTCCAGCCGGGAATCGACGGCGCCATCGATTCCCAGAAAGCGGCGAGCAATTGCCGGTGAGGATTTCCTTCACCGCTGAGCGTGAAGGAATGCCCGCCCTCCTCGGTTCCCGGACCGAAAGACCACGCGAACTCGTGGAAGAGTTCGTCCACTTTCGCGCTGACGGTGGGCTGGAGGTCCTGCCCGCGCCGCGCATCGATTTCTGATGCGAAACGCGGCGCTTGGGATTCAAACCACGTCCAGAATGCCGCGACACGCTCCCGGAAAGTGAGAGTCTTTGGTGCAAGCTGGCGTTTGAGCAGAGAGAACATGGTTCGATCAGGCGGGCCCGCGAACTGCCGCGCGAGGGAAGAGAGAAGTCACTCGCGGAAAAAGTAGTTTCATATCGCAAGTCACAGAGCCTGAATCGATCGAGGTCCCGGTTCGTGTCGTGAATTTGCCTCCACGATTCTCAACTCCGCAACTTGGGGTGCATAAAGGAGCGCGGGACTCCGTCCCGTGGGAGTGGGATCGATGGACCCGGAGCCTTTTGCGTGATCCGGAAATCTCATTTTGCATTCGCCCTACGCCAAAAACGAGCGTGGAACATTCGACCTGTGGAACTCGCGGGTGGGAGTGCAATGGTCCCGGCAGACAGTGCAATTCGGTCGGCGGTGTGTGCAATTGCCCCGGCAGACAGTGCAATGGTGGCGGTTGGGACTGCAATGGAGACGGCGGGAAGTGCAATTGAGACGGAGGGGAGTGCAATGTCGTCGGCAGGAGGTGCAATGGTCCCGGCAGGGAGTGCAATCCTGCCGGATGAAAGTGCAAGGGTCGCGGCAGGCAGTGCAATGCCAACGGCGGAAATCGCGGCGATGCTGGCGGCGAGTTCATCCCGGAATGTCCTGAATCCGCTGACGCATTTGCGTCTTTCCACGAGCATTTTGCTCCCATTTTTGGGCCGCAGGACTGGCGATGGCGCAAATCTCAGCCATTCCCCCGATAGATTTCCGCCCATCCAAGGGGCATGATGCGCGCGAATCCGCAACGCCATGGCAGAATTGCCACAAGAACGTCTTTCGACCGAACGGCCCCGGTTCGCGTATTATTCGGACACCGAGATTCGCTACTGGACCGAGCGTCTTGCAGTTTCTCCCGAGGACGTGCGGGCGGCGGTTAAACGGGTGCGCGCGATGGTGGAGGACTCGCGGCGGGACTCGTGCCGCTGATTGTTTATCCGACGCCCGTCACGCGCGGCTCGCGAGCGGGGCGGTGTCGTTGATCGAGCAACTTCGCAGTTGCCTGTCGCAATCTTCCCAACGAGGGAAGATGACATGTTTCAAATTGGTTCGGTTCAGCCCGTCGACACAGCAACGTTTCGCGAGGGCCTGGCGCGAGGGTTGGAAGGGCTGGGAGTCGGGCCCGATTCGATCGTGACGGAAGGGGAATTCCCGCGATTTGAATCAATTCGAGTCGATCTGACAGGCGCTCGCTTTCATCGCGGCCTATCGATGGCGCTGCCAAGAGGAGAAAAAACTTCGCTGTGCTTTGCGCGCGCCGTTTCGATCACGGGCAAACCGATCTCGATCGTCAGTGTCCCCGTGGATTTGTCGCTCGATGCGCAAGATGTGGTGTTGGCGACAGCGAGCTCGGAGTCGGACTCGGGAAAAGTGCTGGTGCTCGAGCGGACGGAACAAGGCCGCCTGGAATTGTCGGCCCAACGTGGAGAACTCGAAAAGGCGTTGCTCGAAGCGGGCCAGGCAGCAGCGCGCAGCAAGGGCGCCGAGGTCAAAAGCGTGGCGTTGGAGCTGAAGAATGAAAGCCCGCGCGCCCTCGCCATTCGCGCGACGATCACCGCAAAGGCGATGGTTTTCACCACGACCGTCGTGGTCTCCGGCGTTGTGGAGCTCGACGATCAGCTCAACGCGCGGCTGCGTGATTTGCAGTGTGATGGCGAGGGAATGGTGGGAAAAATGGCGGCCAGCGCACTGCGTCCGCAGTTTGAGAAAGTGCAAGGTCAGGCCATTCCGCTTGGGCGCGCGGTGGCGGGATTGGCGCTCCGCGACGTGACGATCAGCGGTGGCGACGAGTTGCGGATCCGCGGCGAATTTCGATCGGCAGCGTGAGTTTTCGGCGCGTCAAAATTGCCGCTCCAGCCCATTTGCCGAAACCCGCGGATGACCTCGCCGCCCGCTCCAGCACAAGATTCGCGAGGAATAACACCCGTGCCATTTGACGCCTCTGCGCGAGGGGTGTCGTTTGTGACGCAACGCGCGGCCCGAAGTGAAAAACTTTGTGAGCTTAGTAAATTTTCCTTCCCAATATGAGTCCCTTCGACAAAAACCCGCGGACTCGCCCTTAGCCGGGCAGCCGAGATAGCTTCGCCCTCAAAAACCTATGAAAACCTTCCTCACCTGGTGCGCGACTCTCTTCCTTGCCGTTGGTGCAAACGCGCAAGTCCCCTCCGTGATCACGGCGCGTGATATCAAGATTGAAAAGATTTCTCCCTCCGTTACGACGTCGCCGGAGTTCACGGTTCGCAATACGACCGACAAGCGGGCGACTTATTTGAAATGGCTTGAGGTCGAGGTTGAGTTTTCCATTGATCGCGTCGAACTCGTCGACGAACTGACGTTTGAGTATCTCGTCGAGATCAACGGGAAGCTTTGTCCCGGTGAGGTAACCCACGTAAACATCCCGAAAGGGAATGGCCGTTACTCGATCATGTATATGTCCCCGCGCTCGATCGATCGCCTCACGCAGAACAAGCCGCTTACGCAGGGTATGATTGGCAATATGTGGATCACGGTGAAGAAGCAGGGCCAGACCCTGGCCACCAAGTCGCTTCAACCGGGAACTCCCAAGAATCTTCCGCAGACGCCGGGTCTCCTCGTTCAGAAGTCCGAGACTCCTTTCCAAGTTCTGTGGTGGGATCGCTACGAAGCGACCCGTCCCGCTCCTGCCCGCTAACATTTTTTCGCGCCCGACTGAGGGAACCGAATGGCCGCTCCAAATAGAATCTACGCTCTAAATCTCGGCACACAGACCATCACCCTGGCGGAGTTCCAAACGACGCCGACTGGTGGTGTGACGCTTGTTCGATACAAAAAGGATGAAATCCTTGGTGACCCTGCGTCGGATCCGACGCGGGTGGTGCAGACTAAACTGCAAATCGATAGTTTATCCCAGGAGTTCGGGATCAAGGCCAACAAGGCAAACTACGCGATCGCTTCTCATGTGATCTTCACCCGGCCGGTTCGTTTGCCGTCGGTGGGGGACGCATCGCAGGTGGAACAAATCGTCGGTTTCGAGGCCGCGCAAAACGTCCCGTATCCGATTGATCAGGTTGTCTGGGACTGGCAGTTGCTGGACGAAGGCAAAGGCGGCCAGATGGAGGTCATCCTCGCTGCGATCAAGTCCGACCTGTTGGACGAGATCAACAGCGCGGTGCAGGATGCGAAGTTCCAGACTGGCGTCGTGGAGATTGCGCCGATGGCTCTTTATAACGCGCTGCGTTATAATTATTCGGACGCCGAGGGCTGCACTCTCCTCGTGGACATCGGTTCGCGCACGACGAACCTGCTCTTTTGCGAGCCGGGCAAGATTTTCCCGCGCCGCCTGAATATCGGTGGCAGCACGATTACGACGGCGCTTGCGAAAGACTTGCAAGTTGGCTTCGCCGAAGCGGACCAGCGCAAGGTGGATGATGGATTCGTCAGCCTGGGCGGCAGCTACGCCGAGCCGGATGACGTCGACGTCGCTCGCATCTCGAAGATCATCCGGAATCAGATGACGCGTCTCCACCAGGAGATTGCGCGCAGCATTACTTTCTACCGCAGCGAACATGGCGGCAGCGCGCCGGTTCGCGTCCTGCTGGCGGGAGGCACGGCCTCGCTCGCCTATATGCGCGAGTTCTTCCAAGAGAAATTCTCGGGCATGGAGGTCGAATATTTCAACCCGCTCCGCAACGTTTCCGTGGCATCGTCGCTCGACGTGGAAGCCGTGGGGCGCGATGCGCATCTCCTCGGCGAAGTAGTGGGCCTCGCGCTTCGCAGCGCTGTGAGCTGCCCGATGGAGTTGAATCTTCGCCCCGCCAGCGTGGTGGCGGCTGAGCGTCTGGCCAGCCAGCGTCCCTTCATGATTGCGGCCGGTGTCCTCGTCCTTGCAGGTCTCGCGAGCTGGTGGCAATACCATGCCCACGCGGCCACAGAGACTGCCAAGGTCACCGAAGAGCTGAAGACAAAGGCGAGGCCCTTGAGCGACTTCGAGAAGAAGATCATGGGGGTACGATCGCAAATCACCGGACTTGAGGATTACGTTAAGCCGCTGATTAAGACAGCGGAGGAACGAGAATATTGGAGCAAGGCGTTCGGAGATCTGAATTCACGCCTGCCTGCCGAATATATCTGGATCACTAGTTTCGAGCCGCCCTCGAAGGACGATATGAAAAAGGCGGAGGCTGACGCCGCTGCCTCGGCCGCCGGTCCCGGCAAAAAGCCGGTGAAAGGCAAGGAGCCTGAAGCCCCGGCCGTGAAGGTAATGGTGAAAGGCATCTACCTGAGCCGTGACGCAGGCAACAACGCAGGGCCCAATGTAGTCGATCAATTCGCCGCGAACTTGCAGGACTCGGACTATTTTGAGCCCATCCTAAAACCGGAGGAAGGTTTCCTCCGCGGTGCTGACGATACGCAACAGTGGGGGTTCACGTACGCAATCCCGCTTAAGCTGAAAAAACCATTCGATTTGAAATGAGCGCCTTTAAGAAGAACCCGTTTTTAATCGGCTTCAGTGTAGTCATGGTCCTCGGGGTGGGCGCGCTTGGTTATCTAACCTATAGTGCCTCTGACGAGCATGCAAAAGCTCGCCAGGAATACGACTCGGCGGCTGATGAACTGAAGCGTTTGCAAGGTCTGCGTCCCTTTCCGAACGACGAGCACCTGAAGAAGTTCCAAGCTCAGAAGAATGAGCTCCAAGGCAAGGTCGACGCCCTGCAGAAGGAGATGTCTTCCAACAAGGTTAAGGTCGAGGAAATCTCTCCGACCGGTTTCCAGGATAAGCTGCGCGATACGGTGGCTCGCATTACCTCACGCGCTCCCCAGGCAAATGTAGCCTTGCCGGACAAGTTTTACATGGGCTTCCCGAATTACCAAGCGGAGCCGCCGAGGGCTTCGGCTGCGGCGGGGCTCTACCGGGAATTGCGAGTGCTCGAACTCGTGATGAACCTCATTCTCGAAACGAAGAATGTCAAAGTCGACGAGTTGAACCGCGCGGAATTGAAAGATGAGAAGGGCGCGAAGCCGGTAGCGGTCGACCCCAAGAAGAAGGACAAGACCAAGGACGAAGAAGGTCGCAAGCTGGTCGAGAAGGAAAGCTTCACGCTGAAGATAACCACGACTCAGGAGAACTTTCAGCGCATTCTGAACGGACTTGCGACTAACAAGGAACAGTTCTTTGTGCCGCGCTATATCGTCGTGCTGAATGAAAAGGCCGAGCCGCCAGCGAAGCTCGCGATTGCGCCAGCGAGCCCAGCCCCTGATGCCAATCTTGCAGCCGCCTCGGCCGATCCGAACGCCACGACCCCGCCTGCTGCTCCCGCCGCTGCGCCTGCTACTGGAGCTGCCGCTGCAGCAGCAACTGCTCCTGCAGCGTCCGCCGGACCGAAGCTGGAGTATGTGTTCGGGAAGGAGATGGTGACGGTGACCATGGACATTGACTTGGTCGACGTGAAAGAACTCGAGGCGAAGAGCGAGGCGAAGAACGAGCCCAAGAAATAGATCACTAGATGAACTGGATTAAGAAGAACCCTGCACAGTTCGGTCTGGCCGTTGTCTCGGTCGGGTTGCTGGCTTCCGCCTATTTCATTTACGCGGGATATAATGAGTTTCCTTCGATCTTCGAAGAAGGTCAGCGGTCACCCAGCCCTAATAAGGAAGTGCCTGTCCTCGACACTGCGAAGATCGAGGGCGCGACCAAGGCTGTTTCCAATCCGGGCGTTTGGATGCCGGCTAAAGGGCGCTTGTTTGCGAGTAAACTCTATGTCGCGAAAGAAGGACAGTTGCGCCGGCCGGACACCGGCGGTGAGCCCTTTAATCCGCCTGTCGATAACGCATGGCTATTGAAATACGGCTTGGATCTGCTCAATCCCGCGGTTCTCACCGACGATCCGGATCATGATGGCTTCAGCACTCGGTTGGAGTGGGATGGCATGGACGCAATCTCGCACATCAGCGAGACGCCGCCGTATGGTCCAGTAAACGGCGCCGATGGCAAGCCGTTGCCGGACGACTCCACCAATCCCATCCAGGCAGACTCGCATCCGCCCTATCATACCCGCCTCTCGCTCGTGAAAGTCGTGAGCATCCCGTTCCGGCTTCGGTTCATGAGCTACGACATCAATCCGAGAAATGCGAAAGATATTACCGTCGGCATCAATACCGTGGACCGCGGCGGCCGGACACACTTCAAGCAGATTGGTGAAGACATTCCGACCACCAAGTTCAAGGTCGAGAAGTTCGAGAAGAAGGAAGCGCCGGGCGCGGATGGAACGGTCAATGACGTTTCGGAACTCACGGTGCTCAACAAAGATAACGGCGAGCTCCTCGTCTTGCCTTTGAACAGGGTGGTCGACTCGCCCGACAGCTACGTCGTGCTGCAATATGCATGGGTGGCTGCCGGAGGGCAGCCAACGCCGGAAATTAATAAGCAGAAAGGTCAGACTTTCACCCTTCCCCCCG
>CBHXZU010000020.1:0-20175 GCA_966125105.1 uncultured Prosthecobacter sp. | reverse complement strand
TCGTGCCGTCCGATTTCGGCGCAAGCTTGCTCCACGCGAGCAACCGAACGCCCTGTGCGCGGGAAACGCTGCCGAACCAGTTATCCGCCTCCACCGCCTTGTCTCGCATTTTCAAAAGCGCGTCTGCCGTCGCCGCAGACCCTTTGCTTTCGAGAATCGCCAGCGCGAGGAACGCGCGAGTTTCCTGCGTGAGAACCGCCTTCTTCTTAAACAGCACCTCGTGATACGCAGCCTCCGGACGTCCGCAGAGCGCGAGGGCGTAGCAGGCAAACGCGCGGGCGGAGAGTTCCCATTTATCGTTGGTGTCCGCGGCGCCGCGGAGTTGCTTGCTCAGGAATTCGTTCAGTCGATTGATGTCGTCGTCCGGCACCTGCGCCCCAGCCTTCTTCGCCGTCGCCAAGCCAATCGCGCCATAAGCGCTCGCCCAAAACTCCGGCGTGCTTCCCCCCGGCCAGTAAGCGAGTCCGCCATTGCCCGTTTGCATCGAAAGGATCCGCGCCACCCCGCGATCGATCGCCGCGGCAAACTCTTCTTCCGAGCGATTCAATTCAGGCAGGACACCGCGGAAATCGCGCAGCGCGACCCACGGGAGCATCGAGGACGTCGTCTGCTCCACGCACCCGTAGGGATAATGCAGCAACTCGCTGACGCCCTCGCGCATTTCGAATATACGGGAGTTTGAGACACTCACGCGCACCATGCCTTTACCCTGCAGCAGAGTTGGGTCGACGCCGGCAAGCAGATCGCTTTCTGCCGCGTCCACCCGCGTGTTGTGAATCTCGCGCAGCATCGGCGTCGGGTAGACGACCTTGAACTTCGACTCTACCGAGTCCTGCAGCAGGCTGCCGCCCGCGGCAAAGTCTGCGCGCCAGACCCACTTCGCTTCCCCAGGCTCCACAAACTCCACCGGGAAATCCAGTGACACCGAGCTGTTCGGGCCAAGATTGACCTTCTTTTCCGTCTCAGCCGCAGTGGCGGTTCCATCCAGTTGCACCTTCACGACCGCTTCGCCCGTTTGAGCCGTGGTATTGTGCAACACAGCGCGAACCAGCATTTGGTCGCCCACGTTTGCGAAACGGGGCGGCGCCGGCTCCAGCATGAGCGGCTTGTTGATCTCGAAGGCTGTTTCCGTGTGACCAAACTGGTCGCGCTTGGTCTGCGTGACTGCCATCACGCGGTAGCGCGTGAGCCCATCCGGCGCGGCGAACTTCGCGAGCACTTTGCCTTCAGCATCCGTGCGCAGCGACGCGTTCCAATACGCAGTGCCGAGGAAATTGCGGCGCACCGCGGCGTCGCCGCCTTTGCCCATGCCGCCAACGAGATAGCCCTTATTCTCAAACACGCGCTCATCGGGATCCTCGCCAAGCAGCCGCTCAATCGTGAGGCCCGTAGTCACATCAAGGCGCATGAGCCTGGAGAAGAAAGTGAGGGGATCCGGCGTTTCAAAACCGGTGAGGCTGAGGATGCCTTCATCCGCGGCCCACAACGTCACCTCAGCATTCGGCACCGGCTTGCCGTCCACGTCGCGCACCTCGCAAGTCACCGCCACTTCTTCGCGGGGCAACACCTGCGGCTTCGCGGTCTTCAAGTTGACGTACAGTTTCGCATCCGGTCGCGTGACCTTCAGCTGCGTGTAGCCCACGCGATATTCCGGCGCCTTAAACTTCTTCGTGGAGTCCTGGCTGCCGCGCAGGACGAGCACCGAGATGTAAACGTTCGGCGCGTCGGCTTCCTCGACCGGGACTTTGATCGCCGGAGCATTTCCCTCGAGCTTGGCGAAGAAGTGCCGCTTCACATTCTCGCGTTCGATCGTCACGAGCGCGGGGCCTGAGATCGGGGTCTTTACCAAAACAGTCGCCTGTTCGCCCGGACGATACTCCGGCTTATCGAGTGCCAACTCGACTTGGAAGCGATTGCGGTAGTTCCACGCAAGCTGGTCCTTTCCGTAAACGTAGACGGTCGCCGTGGTGATCACATCGCGTCCGCCGGCATCGCGCGCAACCGCTGTCACTAGATAGAGTCCCGGCTTCTCCGCCCTGAACGACTCATCCTTCTTCTCCGGCTCCGTTAGCGCATACTTGCTGCCCTTTTTCTCAACCTTCGCCGTCGTGACAGGAATTGATCCGGCCAGTTGCATCAGCGGCTCGCTGCGGAAATTGTCGGCCTCATCTGCTTCTTCCACGCGGTTGGTCTGCCAATCAATGCGCGTCAGCTTCACCTCCGCCTGAACTGGTTCGGCCATCGGCGTGCCGTCGCTTCGCACGGCGATCACCTGGAGCGGCAGCGCGTCACCTTCCCGCACCACTTCCGGCATACGACGGATGCCCAGGTAGAAGTCGGAGCTGTGCGCGAGGAACTCCTCCCGTTCGGCAACTGTCTGCTGATTGATGTCCGTGATTTCCGTCGTGAAGCGCACCCGGCGGGGCTGCGGGAGCTTCGTATTCCCGGAAACATTGAACGAGACGGCGGCATTGCCTGCTTCGCCAATGTCCAGCCGTCCCTGCGCGGAGAAACGCGTGTTGCCGCTTAGCTTGTTCTCCAGACGCCAGTCGTAGATGGCATTGGTGAACAGGAACTCTTCGTATCCTTCCGGCGTGAATCGCTCATCCGCTGCGCGCGCATTCCAAGCCACCTGCGCCTTTGAGAGCGCTTTGCCCATGTAATACTTTGCAGTGATCGGCAGCTCGATCGGCGAACCGATCAACGGAGTCTTCGGAACCGCAACTTTCACTTCGAAGGCGTTCGGCTGGTATTCCTGCACCGCGAACCCAGTGCTGACCCCGCCCCATTCATCGTCCTCCGTCGGATTGAAAAGAAGCACGGCGCGGAAATAGCCAACCATCTCCCGAGGCAACTGCACATCCGCGGAGAAGGCGCCGAGTTCGTTCAGCGTCACCTTCTGCTCGGTGATCATTTGATTGCGCGGCCCCTTCACGCGGAAGGTCGCGGTTTTCCCGGCGGGAATATGCGGCTGTCCGGGCTCGTAGCTGCGGACGATCGCCTTCACGTGGATCCCCTCGCCCGGACGATAAACGGGCCGGTCGGTAAACATCACGCCGCGCTCTTGGCCACCGCCCTCCATCTCATCGAGCATGATGTCCTCTTCCTCGCCCCAGACATTGATGCGGAAGCGGCCAAACTGCAGGTTGCTGCGGTCGTAGTCGAACTTCACCACGAGCTGGTCGGCTCCGCTCTTCAGAACCGCCCACTTCGGCTCGGGAGCATCCTTCGCCTTCTTCGGTATCCGCGCGGTACCGTCGTGGCTAAACTTGGCCGTGCCGAGCGTGCCACCCTCTTCGTTCAGAATTGTCAGCGTGGCGCCCGTCATCGGGCTCGCGCTGGTCAGCGAGAACGCGTGGAAAAAGAAATCGCCGCTGTCTTTCCAGACGAGACCAAGGTCGGTGACCTGCACGAGCGCTTGCGCGCCCACGCGTTTCACATTTGGCGCTTGGGAACTCGTTTGCTCGGCCGTTAGCAAAACGACCCCGTTCTTGCCCGGCCCGAGGATCTCGTCCCAACTCAGCGGGAGCAGCTTCTTCTCATCGACGCTACCCTCGATAGTGAACTCCTTGTGCCAGGACGCCGTCCCCGGGACGGTCTTCTCATCGACCTTCTGCAACCATTCCTCCGAGTCGGTACCGTCTTCGCGGTAATACTTGGCGTAGGCGTCGAGCGCAGCCGTAACGCTGTCCTGCGGGATCACCTTGGCGGTCACCTTCACGCTGCGCGTGTTGATCGCCATGAGATGAAACTGCCGTGTGCCGGCCCGCTGTTGATGGGTGGCAAATTCCTGGAAATAGAGTCGCGAAGGCACGGGCGAGAAACTGACCACTTTCGTCACCGGCTGACCGATGGTGAATGGTTCCTGTGCCCCCGTTTCCGGCGACACCGTAATCTTGTAATCCTTCGCCAACTCGAACTTGCCGGAGACGATCAGCTTGTTCCGGTCGTCGTAGACATCCTTCGGCATCTCCACCTTCAATTCGGGCGCCGCGGGCTCAACCTTCACGTACTTCGCCGGATTCGTCCGGACATCTTTGTTGAGCGGCTTGCTGAACTCGATCACCGCCCGCTTACCGGTGTAGACAAGATTCTCCGGCGTCACTTTCGTCACTGCGAAAGGCATGATCGATCCGATTTCCACGGGATAATCGGCCCCTAGCTTGTGGCCCTCGGTCGAAGTGAGCGCCTGGCCGACGATCAGCTTCCAGTTTGCGCCCGGCGGGAGCGGCTTCACCGGGGTGACGATGAGCTGGTTTTTGAAAACAGGTCCGCCCTTCTGGACTGGCTCATCACCGCCGTCGTCCTCTTCGGAGGTGTTATTCTTCTTTTTGCCCCCAGCCGCTCGGTAGTCTCGGAACTCGTCCGCCCAGGTCAGGTTGCTTTTGTCGTCGCTGCGATACGGCGGGAAAACGTCGCGGGTTTTGCGGATGTCGAAGTATTCGACGGCTGCTTCCACGCGAACCTTGGCATCATTTACATACCAGATGTTCTTCGCCGCGGCAGTCGCGTCGATTTCCGCTGGAAAACACAGGCCGATGCGCGGCTTTGCGGATGCATCCTCAGGGGCCCAGTATTCCATCGCATACCAGCCTTTCACCCGGAAGGGCTGCGTGGTGAACGAGTCTTTGATGTTCCCTTTAAACGGTTTCCCTGCGGCGGTCTTCAGGTCGGAACGGATGCTTACCTGGAAAGTGGTGCTGAGCGGTGGCGGTTCCGTCGCTTGAAACACCCCGCTTTGCGTGGAAACCCAGATCCAGGATCCGGTGATCGCGGGCTTGATGACCAATGGGGAGTCGGTGCCCGTTTTGCCGACCGAATCGTCGGCGACCATCGGCTCATTGAAGCGGAGTTCCAGTGCTGATGAGGGAGTGAGGTTGCCCTCTGCGGTCTCGAGATGGAGTGTCACCGGAGGCTCCTTCGAAGCAGCGACTGCTGCAACTCCACCGGCGGCCAAAAGTGCGACGACTGTTTTCATGGCAAAGACGATACGTTGGACGAGGGCAAATCTTTCAGGCCGTTAACCAGAAAGCGAGGATTCGTCACAAAGCCGCAGAACTCTTAGGCCCTGGGACATACTGGCGGTCAGCTGCAGGGAGATTAGCCCGGAAGCCGCACTGCATGTGAACGGGTGGAGCCCGAAGGGGACGCTAGCACCGTTCTGACTGAGAGCAGTCTCGCACGTTGAGAAGGCCGCTGGCTTCCCCTCATGGAAGCGATCGTCCTTCCCGCCGTGGCGGGCTTAAACATGCGCGAAGCTAACCCTCGCGCGTCGCGGTGAATTCTTTGTGCCACGCATGCAAAAAATGCGCGCCCCCCGATCGCGCCCCCCGCTTCTTGAAATGTTTTGGAGCTGCCGGATTAGGCGCGGCCGAGGTAGCTGCCGTCTTCCGTGCTGACCTTGATTTTCTCGCCTTCCTTGATGAAGAGCGGGACCTGGATCGCCTTGCCCGTTTCGAGCGTGGCCGACTTCTGCACGTTGTTCGCGCTGTCGCCGCGCACGCCTTCGGGGCTCTCCGTCACGGTGAGGACGACCGTGGAAGGAAGCTCGATGTTCGCCGCCTTGCCCTCGACGTAGAGGACGTCCACGCGTTGGTTCTCCGTGAGGTAATCCTTCGTCCCGCCCACAAACGATTCGTCGAAGCCGATCGTCTCATAGGTTTCCGGGTCCATGAAGTGGTAGCCGGTCTGATCTTTGTAGGAGTAGTCGAGCTTCTTGCGCTCCACTTCCACGAGTTCGACCTTGTCGGTGCTGCCGAAGCGAACGTCGGCGCTCTTGCCGGTGCCGATGTAGCGGATGATCACCTGCACGAATGCGCGCAGGTTGCCCGGCGTGCGGTGCATCACTTCGAGCACGATCGCAGGGTTTCCATTGTAGCGGAGGCACATTCCTTTGCGGAGGTCGTTGGCGTTTGCCATGGTCTTTTAAAGAGCGGTATTCAGATGATTTGACACCCGGCGACACAGTGTCGGGCCGGGGAAAAGGGCGCGCACTATGCGTGCATGGTGCCTTCTGGCAAGCGCTGATTGCGCCCCTTAAAGCCACCGGCGGAGCTTGTCCTCAAACCGATTGTAGAAGTAGCCGACCAGAAGCAGGGCCGTGCCTAGGGCGATGAAGCTGAGGATTCGAATGACGGGTTCGAGCCTCCAGACGTCGATAAAGAAGACCCGGCCAATCGCCAATCCAAGCAAGCACAGTCCGCCGAGGCGATAATGCCGATCCTTCAAACCGAGGCCGGCGGCGAAGAAGGTCAGGGCGAGGAATGTCCAAATCAGCGTTCCACTCAACTGATGCGCGCGCAAGTCGCACCAACGCAGCGTCCATACTGTCATGCCAAACATCGAAGCCCAGGTCATTAGGCCGGCGAGATGGCGCAAGGGATCGGCGGGCCAGACTTTCCGCGCAAACCGCGCAGATGCGGGGATGACGATCAGGGCAGCCAATTGCTGCCAGACGGCGTCATCCTGCAGTGTTACCAACGCGACAACCCAGCCGAGGGTCATGAGTCCGGCACCCGCAAAGCTGATGCGCTCGTTTTTCCGCCTCGCGCCGGCAATTAGCGTAATGGCTGCTTCCGCGGCAAAGAGGGGAGCCCTCCATTCCACATCGATATGCGCGAAGGTCCACGGGACTGTAAGGACGGCCGCTGCGGAAGCCGCAATGCCCGAAATCAACGGCCCGATCTTCTCGGCTTCCGTGCCGAGCCGCGAGGAAAAGCGGGCGACCCAGGCGAGGAAAACGAGATGGGCCACCGGCAGGAGCGCGACGGCCCAATGGATCTCGCGGAGATGCATGGCGAATTGGCCGAGCCCGAGCGCGGCGAAAGCCAGGCCGAGGAAGGTGAGCCACGTAGCCCGCGCGACGAGGCTCGCAGAAATCCAGACGACACCGACTGCGACGCTGAGCGCGCTGATCTGCGTGCTTGTCGTATCGTGGCAAATCCAACCTGCAGTCGCGGCCACCGCAGCGAAGGCCATGGCGCTTTCGAGCGCGGTGCGCGATTGCGCGGAGAGGTTCATCCGTGCAAAGCGTGCCCACCAAAGGCTGAGGCCAACCGCGGCGGGAATGATGAGCGCGGGCTGCAGAAGGGAGGGCACATCGGGCGAGTAGAGCTTGCCGAGCCAAAGAGCCGCGGCGGCGGGGATGAGCGCCTGTGAGATGAGCGTCAACTCGCGCAACCGGAACCGTTGCGGCAAGGCAGCGCATGCAACCGCGCCCATGGCAAGCCAGGTGCCCACTTCAAGGCGACCAGTGGCTTGCCAGGTGGCGCTCGTGCCGAGGATGACGGCGACGGTCGTAAATGCTGCAGTCAAGGAGTTGGAGTGATCGAGTGGCGTTCCGACGCGGCTGCGGAAGAGAACACCGGCACCGATCAAAGCGGTCGACACAAACCCCGCGACGGCTGCTGCATGGGGCAAATCCGCTTGCATGCCAACGGCCGCGAGAAACGCCGCGCCGCCTGCGCTGAGGACGCTCGCGAGGACACGCAGGATGGCCGGCCTTCCGCTGCCCGCGAGCAGCAGGACGCTTTGAGCAGCGAGCGTGAGGGCGAATTGCTGGCCGGTAAGTTTGGTGGCGAGGCCGAGCGTGGTGAGGGCGAAACCCTGGACCGCGAGGCAGTCTTCGACGACTCGACCGTTCTCGATGGTGGCTCGCGCCACACGGCCCAGGACCAGCAGGAGCAGGCCGAACCCCAGTGAAAACGCCCAGAAGAGGTCGGGGCGATGCTGCGAAAGTTCATATCCGGCGAGGCCCGCAAACGCGAGGTTGTTTGCGGTCAGCAACTGAGCCCGCGCCGCGGCGCTGAGAGACTGAGCCCGCGCCACGAAGCCGCCGAAGGCAAACATGATCCAATAACCGGCGAGGTGCGCGAGCGGCGCGACGATTCCGAGTTCGGAAGGCACGTGACCGGAAATGAGCCGGCACCAAACATAGCTGAGATAAGTGGCCGCCATGCTAATTAGAGCCAACCGCACCCAGCGATGCTTCCAAAGGAAGAACACCGCCGTTCCCGTAAGGAGAAGATTGGAGAAGAGAGTGAACGATCCGATCGGATTTAGTCCCGCCGTGTAGTAACTGAGGACCACCGCGATCAGCGCCAGCGTCTCAGATTTCCGTCGATGCGCCGCCGCGCCGATCGCGACCGCGAGACCGAGGAGGAGCGAGCCGCCGATCACGGGGCTTTCGATCACTTTGAGCGGCGTCACAAAATGCGCCGCATAGGTGGCGTAGTAGATCGTGGCCAGGCCGCCCGCGAGCACCACGCGAGCGTAGTTCTTCAGCGATTCGCGCTTCCGCTCGAGAAACATGCCGGCCACGCTGAGTGCCGCGCCTGCCATGTAGATCATCGAGAGCTTCATTCCCGGTCCGAGCCGCGGAACGATCTGCTGGTAGGCGAGGTTGCCGAGGAAGACCAAGCCCGTGAGCAGGATCACGATGCCAATGCGCGCCAGCCAGACTCGGCCAAAGGTGATTTCGAAAGAAGGCGCCGCTTCGCTGACCGAGGCTTCGGGCTCCTGCTCGACCGCAGGCTCTACTACGACGGCAGGTTTGTCCTTAAAGATGGATGGCTGCTGTGGCTGCGGTTCCGGATTGTCACTTTGAGGAAGCGGCGCAATCACGTCTGAAACCGGCCTCGGAGGCTCGGGTTTCCGAACTGGCTCCGGGCGGACCGGAGCAGGAGCGGGAGCGGGACCGGGAGCAGCGGCTGGTTCTGGAATAGGTTGCGGGACTACCGGAGCGATTAGAGGCGCGGCGTCCGTGGAAACGAGCCGCATTTCGGACGCGATCCTGTGGATCCGTTCGTCCAGGTGTTGCACGAGTCGATGAATGCGCAATTGCTCGTGGCGCACTTCGCGCAGTGAAAGTTCGTGTTCTGGTTTCACGTTCACGAGACTCCCACGCCGATTTGGAATCGCGTAATCGTTAAACTTAACGTCAACATTGATTACGCCAATGCCGCCGGATCTCGGACTCAACGTTCACCACCTCGAGCTTTTCTATTACGTCGCGCGCGCCGGCGGGATCACGGCGGCCTTGAAGTTGATCCCTTACGGCATCCAGCAGCCTGCGGTGAGCTTGCAGGTTGCGCAGCTCGAGGATGCGATCGGCGCTCGCCTGTTCCAGCGAAAGCCCTTTAGCCTCACGCCGACGGGTCGGCAGATTTACGAATTCATTGCGCCGTTCTTCGGCGGCCTGCCGGACCTCGCGTCGGCGGTGCAGGGGCACGCGGTGCAGCACCTTCGCCTTGCTGCTACCACGAATGTAATGCGCGGCCACTTCCCGGCTCTCTTGCGCGATCTTCAGCGGGTCGTTCCTGGCCTGAAGCTGACCTTGCGCGATGCTTCGCTGGATAGTGCGGCGCGGCTTTTGCGGGAACACGAGGTCGATCTCGCGCTTGCCCTCTATGAAGCGACGAGCATCGGCAACCTCCGGCACGAGGTATTGCTAAAGCTTCCGATGGTCCTGCTGGTGAAGCGCGATTCGCCTTACAAGAGCGCGGCCGACGTTCTGCGAGCCGCGAAGCACGGCGGGCTGCCGCTGATCGCTCCGCCAGCGCGCGACACCTTGACGAGAGAGTTCCAGGCCGAGCTCAAGAGGCGGGAGATCACTTGGGAGGGCACGATCGACGCGCCCGGTCTTGATCTCGTGGAGGCGTATGTCGACGAAGGCTTCGGCATCGGGCTCGGCCTTGCGATTCCTGGCCGGCGCAGCGAATCGGAAGCCCGGGCATTGCCGCTGCGTGGCTTTCCCCAGCTCACCTACTGCGCGCTTTGGAATGAGCGGCTTACTCCGCTGGCGCAGACCTGCCTGGATCGCATGCGGTTGATCGCATCGAAGCTCTGACGCCTTGCGAAAGCGCGCTTGTCCGTAAAGCCTGCGTGACATGCACCTCCTTGCGATCGAGATCGGCGGCACCAAGCTGCAGCTTTGTGCCGGCAGTCCCAACGGCGAAATTCTCGATCGCTGCCGGCTCGACGTGAATCGCGCGGCAGGCGGCGCGGGGATTCGAACGCAGATCGCGGAAACGATTCCGCAATTGCTCGAACGCTGGCATCCCCAGGCGATCGGGGTCGGTTACGGCGGGCCGGTCGACCATCGAACCGGTCGCATCCATTGCTCCCACCAAGTCGAGGGATGGAATGATTTTCCGCTCGGCGATTGGCTGCGTGAGCAGACCGGGCTTCCGGTATTTGTGGAAAACGACGCGAACACTGGAGGCCTCGGCGAGGCGCTTCACGGAGCGGGGCAGGGAGCCTCGCCAGTGCTTTGGGTGAATAGCGGGACCGGAGTGGGAGGCGGCCTGGTCGTCGATGGGCGCATCTATCACGGCGCCATTCCTGGCGAAGTGGAGATCGGCCACCTGCGGTTGAATCGGGAAGGTGTGACCGTGGAAGACCGCTGCGCCGGACCGGCGGTTGATCGGCGCGTGCGCGAAGCCTGCACGGAGCACAGCGCGAGCATTCTCGCCGGATTGGTGCCGGCGGGATCCTCCGGCGGGGAAGCGCGTTATCTCGCGCCGGCCATGGCCGAAGGATGCACCCTTGCGCCGCGGATTCTCGACGAATTGGCGGAAGATCTCGCTTTTGGACTTAGCCACGCGGTGCAATTGCTTCATCCGGAAGTGATCGTCTTCGGCGGTGGGCTGAGCCTGGTGGGGGAACCGCTCCGCGAGCGGATCGCCGCAGCGTTGCCTCGCTGGGTGATGGATGCCTTCGCTCCCGGTCCCAAAGTTGCGCTCGCTGCGCTGAGGGAAGATGCCGTTCCGGTGGGAGCGCTTGCGCTCGCGGCGGCAGGCCTTCCGCATTGAGCACTGGACACCAT
Source organism: uncultured Prosthecobacter sp. (assembly GCA_966125105.1). Classification (GTDB taxonomy): domain Bacteria; phylum Verrucomicrobiota; class Verrucomicrobiia; order Chthoniobacterales; family Chthoniobacteraceae; genus SXWH01. The sequence continues at coordinate 9,350 of CBHXZU010000020.1, read as the reverse complement.
GGGATAGGCACGCGCACTTTGCCGCCATGCAAGATTGGATTTCCGCCTACCTCGCCGCGCAAAAGAAGGCTGTCGACTCGGTTCGCCCCGCCGACGTGGCGGCGCTCGTGGAGACCCTGCGCGACGCTTATCGGCGGGACGCGCAGGTCTTTGCGTGCGGTAATGGTGGAAATGCGGCCAACTGCTCGCACTTCGTCACGGATTTCGGGAAAAACTCCAGCGAGGCGCTGAGCAAGGAGCACGGCCGGAAGTTTCGCGTGATGACGCTGAATGACAACCTGCCGTGGATCACGGCGATCGGGAACGATTACGCTTACGAGGATGTCTATTGGCGCCAGCTCGAGAACTACGCGCGTCCCGGAGATGTCCTCATTACTTCCAGCGTCAGTGGCAATTCGCCGAACTTGGTGAAGGTGCTCGAATGGGCGAATACGCATGGCATGAAGTCGATCGCGCTGGTCGGCGCCAAGCGCGGGCGCTGCGCGGAACTGGCCACCCAAGTAATCGTGATCGATGACACGCACTACGGCCGCGTGGAGGACGTGCAGATGCACATCCTGCACATGGCGTGCTACGCGTTCGTCGAGGTGGCTGAGGCGCGGAAGTAGGCGCGGCGCGCGACAAGGGAGCATGGGCCTCCGGCCCGTAAGTGGGGTCACGGCAAAATGTGACGAGCTAGTTGCCGGAGACATCGTTCCGCCCTGCGGCAGCCTCGAAGGATTTGCCTCATTCTGGAGAAATCCTGAAATGACGCATCTCGTGCCTGGGGCGTCTCTCGTTACGGGCCGGAGGCCCATGCTCCCTTCAATTCATCATTGCGGCGCTAATCTTTCCTGCGTCCATTGATGGTTCCCAGACATCGGCATGAATCTTCTCCAGCAGCACTGCCTCGACGTCACCCGGCGGCATTTCCTCCGCGATTGCGGAGTAGGGGTGGGGAAGATCGCGCTGGCCACGCTCCTTGCGAACTCCGTTCGCGCTGGAGCGGTGACCACACCGCTGAACCCGTTGGCGCCAAGGCAGCCGCATTTCACGCCGAAGGCGAAACGGGTGATCCACTTGTTCATGGCGGGCGCGCCTTCGCAGCTGGAACTGTTCGATTTCAAACCGGAGCTCGCGAAGCTCGAAGGGAAACCGTTGCCGCCGTCGGTCATTGGCGGACAGCGTTACGCGTTCATTCGTCCGGATGCGGCGGTGCTCGGTCCGCGTTTCAAGTTTGCGAAGCACGGCCAGAGCGGAGTGGAACTTGGGGAGCCGTTGCCGCACCTCGCAAAAATCGTCGACGAGATTGCGTTCGTGAAGTCGGTCAAGACCGATCAGTTCAACCACGCGCCGGCGCAGCTATTCTTTAATACTGGCTTCCCGGTGCCGGGACGCCCGAGCCTGGGATCCTGGGTGCTCTACGGGCTCGGTGCGGAGACCCAGGAACTGCCGGCGTTTGTGGTGATGAGCACCGGGAGCGGACTCAGCGGTGGGTCATCGCTTTGGTCGAGCGGGTTCCTGCCGACGCTCTACACGGGCACGCGCTTGCGCAGCCAGGGCGACCCGATTCTCAACGTGCGGAATCCCGCGGGCATCGATGATAAGCTTCAGCGCGACACGCTGGATCTGACGCGAGCCTTGAATGAGCGTCAACTTGCGCAGGTCGGCGACCCGGAGATTGCGACGCGCATTGCGAACTACGAGATGGCGTTTCGCCTCCAGGCGAGCGCGCCGGAGCTCATGAATCTGAAGAGCGAGAGCAAGGAGACGCTCGACCTCTACGGATGCGATCCGGATAAGCCGTCCTTCGCCCGCGCTTGTTTGCTGGCTCGTCGGATGGTCGAACGCGGGGTGCGGTTCATCAACATCTACCACGAAGGTTGGGACGCGCACAGCGACGTCGCCGGCAACGTGAAGAGCAATTGCCAAAAGACCGACCAGGCGAGCGCGGCACTGGTGATGGATCTGAAGCAGCGCGGTTTGCTCGACGACACGCTGGTAATTTGGGGTGGCGAGTTTGGGCGCACGCCCATGGTGGAGACGAATCCGTCGCTCGGGCGTTCGCTAGGGCGCGACCATCATCCGCAGGCTTACACGATGTGGCTCGCGGGTGGCGGGATTAAGAAGGGCATCACGTATGGCGCGACGGACGATCTCGGTTTTCATGTCGTGGAAAACCCCGTGCACGTGCACGACATGCAGGCGACGATTTTGCGCTGCCTCGGATTCGATCACGAGCGGCTGACGTATCACCACGCGGGCCGGGACTTCCGGCTGACGGACGTGCATGGGCATGTGGTGAAGGCATTGCTGGCTTGAGCGCGCCGCTAAATAAACTCGGCGATTGAACAACCGCGGCGCTTTCTCGTTACGGATTGTATTGGCGGGCCGAAGGCCCAATCCCATACCAGCCCAGGTCAGAGCGAGGAACGAGCGTCGGCCTGGGTATAGACGAGAAAAAATCGGAAGAGCCCCGTAGGAGGCGACACAACAGCGCGCGATACCCGCGTGGAAGGTGTGGAAGTCCGTTGTCGGCGGTCCGCTGGTGTAGCGCTCCTTCAGAGCTGATCCAAATATGAACTGTTACCCAGGGCGTCGCTCGTGCCTCGCTTTGCTCTGGGCTAGCTTGTGGTTCGGCCTTCGGCCCGCCGCTGCAACGCCAGCGAAATGGCGTGCCGTTGCGAAGTAGTCGCGGGTGACCGGCTCTTCCGCCGATCATTCGGCGGCGCCGCGGAGCGACTCTTTGAACCGCCTCGGCCCTACCCGAGCTGGGCGCGGTATGCGGCGGCGTCTTTGAGGGCGTCGCGCTCGGAGGCGTTGGAGACTTCGAGTTTGAAGAGCCACCCTTCGCCGTAAGGGTCCGTGTTCACGAGGGCAGGGTTGGCGCTCACGGCGGTGTTCACCGCGACGATCGTTCCGGAAACCGGGGCGTAGATGTCGCTCGCGGCTTTCACGCTCTCCACGACGCAGGCGACTTCGCCGGCTTTCAGTTCTTTGCCGACGGTTGGGAGATCGACGAACACGACGTCGGTGAGTTCCGCCTGGGCGTGGTCGGTGATGCCGACGGTGCCGTCGGAGCGGAGCCATTCGTGGGACGATGCGTAACGAAGATCTTCAGGAACGTTCATGCCGGTCGGTTGTTCGTGTGGCGGGTGTCATCGACGAACTGCGACGGAATGCAATACGTTTCGTCGGTTTACCGACGAAGCGTTTCGATTGCACGGCTAAGATTGAATGTGGGCCGCGCGATGCTCCGCGCCTCGGCGCACACCGCCGCAACGTTGGAAGGTCGCGCTACAATTCGCGCTGCTTCGCGGTGTGCGGCAGACACAGCCCGGCTGGCTATGCCACAGGAATTGCCGCTGCTCGGTGTGGTTCAAACACAGCCTTGGAAGGCTATGCCACAAAGATGGCGCTTCGCGGGGAGGAACGTGTCGAAGCACCTTCTGCTGAAGGTGGCGGCAAAGAGCGGTTGCCCAAGTTTTGTTCTGAACTCCGACCTCCGACTTCCAACCTCTCGGCGGGCCCGCGATTAAGCTCCCGGTTTATAAAGCGGTTTCTTTTGCACCACTGCCGGGAACTTGCGGCCGCGGATGTCGATTTCGATTTCGGTGCCGGGCTGCGCTTGAGCGGGTGGGAGATACGCGAGGCCAATGCCGGATTTGAGCGATGGGCTGAGGCCGCCGCTGCAGGTTTCGCCGATTTGCTGGCCGTCTTTCCACACGGAGTAATGGCTGCGCGGCGGGGGCGTGGCGCCGATCATCTTAAATGCGGCAAGTCGACGCGCCGGACCGTTGGCTTTCTGCTCGGCGAGCACCGAGCGGCCGGTGAAGTCCGCCTTATTCAGATCCACGAAAAAGCCGAGCCCGGCTTCGATTGGCGTATGCTCCGGCGAGAGATCGTTTCCGTTCAGGGGATAGCACATCTCCATGCGGAGCGTGTCGCGGGCCCCGAGTCCGGCGGGTTTGCCGCCGAGCGGCGCGGCGACTTCGAGCACGTCTCGGAAAACCGCCTCAGCCTGGTTCGACGGAGCGAAAAGCTCGAACCCGTCCTCACCCGTGTAGCCGGTGCGCGCGATGAAAACTGGCACGCCTTTGCGCTCGAGGCGCAAGATGCCGTTCCGCGCGGGCGCGACGGTGGCGTTGCCAAAAAACGCTTCAAACCACTGCGCCGCCTTCGGTCCCTGGATCGCCAGTCCCGCGTAGTCATTGCTGCGGTCTTCCAATTCCACACCGGTCGCGAGGTGACTGCGCAGCCACGCCAAATCCTCATCGATCTTGGCTGCATTGACGATCAAGAGCCACGTCTCGTCGCACACCCGGTAGATGATGAGATCATCGATCACGCCGCCGCGCTCATTGAGCATTAGCGTGTATTGTCCCTGCCCGATCGCGAGTCGCTCGACGTTGTTTGTCAGCATGCGGTTCAGCCACGCTGCGCCGCCCGGACCGCGGACGAAGAACTGGCCCATGTGCGAGATGTCGAACACGCCGAGGGCGGAGCGAACGACTTGATGCTCGTCCATGATCCCGGTGTACTGCACGGGCATATCCCAGCCGCCAAAGCCGATCATCTTCGCGCCGAGGCGGACGTGTTCGGCGTGAAGCGGAGTTGTTTTCAAAATGGCACTATCGGACATCGAGGTAAGCGGAGACTAAGTCCCAAGGTTGGAGTGTCAAACGAGAGCGGAGAAGCGCAATGCTGAAGCTTTGACGGCACTCTCGGGCGTCGTGTTCGACAAAAGAGGGATCAAAGTTGCCGGCGGCGGGCATTCGCGATCTGCGCGGTGAGGAAGCCCGCGGCCATGCCGAAAAGGAGACCGCCCGCGTGCGCGCCGTTGGCCACGCCAGGCATGAAGAAGCAGAGCACAAACCACACGATCATGAACTGCACGATCTGCGGGTTGAGCTGCCAGAAGCCGCCGCGATCGAACTTTCCGCGCATCCACAGGAAACCGAGCAGGCCGTAATTCACTCCGGAGAGTCCGCCGAATCTAGGGCCGGCGCTGGCGAGTTGGACGAGGTTGCTCACTCCTGCGACGGCGAGGATGAAAACGAGCAGGTACATTGCTCCAAAGCGGTGCTGCAGGAACCCTCCGAGGTCGCGCAGCCAGATGATATTGAAGAGCAAGTGCAGCAGGCCGAAGTGGAGAAACATCGGCGTGAAGAGCCGCCAGACTTCTCCCTTTCGCACTTCGGCCAACGGTGGTTGCGCTGCCATGGTTCCTTCGGGCAATTGCACGCCGTTTTCCGCCATCATCTTGCGAATCTTTGCGGCTTGTTTGCGGATGTAATAATTTTCCGGGCTCTCGATGTAGAGATGAGACGCCCGCGCCTGGCGCTCCGCGAATTCCGTCTCATCCCCGTGTGACGTCGCGCCGAGCCCGAAGCCCAAGTCTCCGGCCCAGAACGTGGCCGCGATGCTCAAGATGGTCAGCAGCAGCGGCACCCACGCAAAGCCGGCGTAGTTCCGCTCGTAGTCCATCCGCTCCCGGGTGATGACGTTCGATTTGCGCTTCGCGTCCGCGCGATCCTCCTCCTTGCGGAGGCGCTTCGCCTCTTGGGGGGCGCCTTGCCACTCGGGCGCTTCCGGCGCGAGGACGAACCGCTCGAGGAGCGCGCGCCCCTGGGCCAACTGGTCATCGTCGTGCACCCAAATGGAGAATGCGCCGTCGTCTTCGCTTTCCACGTCGTTCTCCAGGCCGCGGGCGTAAAGCGCGTCGCTAAAGATCCGCGCCTGGCGCTCGTCGCGCAGTTGGCCAATTTTTCGCATGGCCCCTGCCGTAGCAGCGCAGTCGACCGGCGACAACTTTTGCCGCATCCTTGCGCGGGCCCGCGGTTTTGGTTTGCCTGCTGGTGTGCTGTCTTTTGCTTACCGCCGCCTGGTGCGGCCGCTTTTATTTCGCTTCGATGCGGAACGCATTCACCACTTTGCCATGGCGTGGCTGCACGGATTGGGCCCGTCGATGCAATCCGTCGCGCGCCACCGGGCGCATGACCCGCGGCTCGCTCGCGAAGTTTTCGGCCTGAAGTTTCCGAATCCCGTCGGCCTCGCGGCCGGTTTCGACAAAAACGCAATCGTGTTGCCCGCTTGGGAAGGTCTCGGCTTCGGTTTCGCGGAAGTCGGGACGATCACGGCGAAAGCGCAGCCGGGGAATCCCAAACCGCGGCTTTTCCGCGTGCCGGAGATCGGCGGCGTGATCAACCGGATGGGCTTCAATAACGACGGCGCAGCGGTGGTCGCCGAGCGTCTGCGGAATTTGCGGGCCACGGATCGCTGGCCGCATTTTCCCGTGGGGATCAATTTGGGGAAATCGAAGGTGACGCCGCTGGAGGAAGCGACGGCGGATTACCTCACGTCCTTTGGGCTGCTTCGCGAGTTGGGCGACTACTTCGTGCTCAACGTCTCGTCACCGAATACGCCCGGCTTGCGGAAACTCCAGGACCGCGCGGCGCTCGGTGAATTGTTCGGCGTGGTGCAGGGCGCGAACTCCGTGAAAAAACCGGTGCTCGTGAAAATCGCGCCGGATCTCACGTGGGAGGCCATCGACGATGTGCTCGCCCTCGTGGAAGAGCACGGGATTGCGGGCGTGATCGCGACGAACACCACAATCGATCACTCCAGCGTGCCGGAGGCTCGGCGCGAAACGGGAGGACTCAGCGGGAAGCCGGTGCGGGCGCGCTCGACGGAGATCATTCGCTACATCACGTCAAAGAGCAAAACGCCGGTCATCGGCGTGGGCGGAATCTTTTCGCCGGGCGATGCCATGGAGAAGTTCGACGCGGGAGCGGTGCTGGTTCAGCTCTACACGGGCTTCATCTATGAAGGGCCGGCGCTGGTGCAGGAGATTTGCCGGAAGCTGGCGGCGTAGGCGCGGATGCGAGTTCGAAGCGCGCGTTTGGTGCGTGCCAATGTGACCGCGCTCTTTGTAAATCGGCCGGTGAAGTTTTCCCTGTCTGCGCTCCTTTGCCTCGTCGCGCTCCCGAGTTTTTCCGCGGAGATCCGGGTTCTCACTTTTAATATCCGCTACAACAACCGGATGGATGGCGCGAACGCATGGCCGTATCGGAAGGAGGCCGTGGCGAAACTTATTGAGGAGCGCGCCGATGTCGCCGGTCTGCAGGAGGTGAAGCCGGATCAGCGGACGTGGCTGGCCGAGCATCTGCCCGATTTTACCATGATCGGCATCGGGCGGGGCTTGAACGACACCGACGAGGCGGTCCCGATTGTATTCCGCAAGGACCGGTTCGAGGTGCAATCGTCCGGGACCTTCTGGCTCTCGGACACGCCGGATCAGCCGGCCAGCACGTCGTGGGGAAACACGCTCCCGCGGATTTGCACCTGGGCGAAGCTTCGGGATCGAAAGGACGATAAGTGTTTCTGGTTCTACAATGTGCACCTCGATCACCAGTCCGGGAAAGCGCGGGAAAAAGGGCTCATGCAGGTGGCCGATCGCGTCGGTAAACGGGAGGGAAATGACCCGGCCATCATTCTGGGCGATCTCAATTCCAGTGTCGGGGATGCCCCGCTTGCCGCCCTCGCTTTGCATGAGAAGCCGGCCTTTCGATCGACTTACGAGGTCATGGGGGTGACGGCGGAGGGAACCTTTCACGGATTCACGGGAAAAACCGGAACGCGGGCGATCGACTACATTTTCGTGGAAAAGGACCGGTGGAAGGTGATTGGCGGGAAGGTTTTGAAGACTACTTATAAAGGCGAGGACAACGAGGAGCGGTTTGTATCCGATCACTTCCCCGTCGAAGCGACAGTGGAGATCACGCCCGCGAAGTAGTCGCGCAGCTGCGTAGACCTACCCGTGGAACATTCCGTCCCGTGGAACTCGCGGATGGGAGTGCAATGGCGTCGGCAGACAGTGCAATGTGGTCGGAGGGTAGTGCAATGGCATCGGCAGGCACTGCAATGGCGCCGGATGGGAGTGCAATGGCGCCGGTTGAGACTGCAATTGAGACGGAAGGAGGTGCAATTGAGACGGACGCGACTGCAATGGTCTCAGATGGACGTGCAATGGTCCCGGATGGCTGTGCAGTGGTGTCGGCAGGAACTACAATGCCGGCGGCAGAAATCGCAGTCTCAATCGAACCTTGCGGCACGAAGTCGCCGCGCTAGGCTTCGCGCCCTTTTTCGACTGCCATGATCATTCCAAACGTCAGCAAGCTCAACGACGATCAACTCCGGGAAGTTACCGAGATCGTCGGCTCGTTTGGGGCCCGAGTTCAGACAATCACGGGCCAGGCGCGCTGCATTTACGCGATCATCGGCGACGAGAGCAATGATGACATGGTCACCAAACTGGAAGGCTTGCCCTACGTGGAGCGTGTCGATCGCATTCAGAGCCCGCACAAACTGATGGATGTGCGCAGCAGCCTATCCTCCCACAAGGTGCAGCTGGGTGGCGTTACCCTGGGGCAGGACCTGTTCGTTTGCGCGGGGCCCTGCACGATCGACCCGAAGAATCCGAATCTTACCATTGAAACCGCGCACGCGGTGAAGGAAGCGGGCGCGAATGCCCTGCGAGGCGGCGTCTGGAAACCGCGCACCAACCCTTATAGCTACCAGGGCGACGCCAAGGCCTTGCTCGTTTTGATGGAAGCGAGCCGGGCGACGGGCTTGCCGGTGGATACGGAGGTGATGGATGAGGAGCAACTCGACCTGGCCCTCGAGGCTGGGGTGAATTGCCTGCAGATCGGCGCCCGCAATGCCCTGAATTACGCGCTCCTCCGCCAGGTAGGCCACGCCATCACTGGGAGAAACACGGCGGTATTGCTCAAGCGCAGCATCCATATGGGGCCGGTGCAGGAGTTTATCGCAGCGGGGGAATATATTGTTCAACTTGGTAACCCCAATGTGATCCTGTGCCCGCGCGGCACCCAACCCGCTCTCGACGGTTATCGCAATCACCCAGATGAGAGCATTGTCCCACTTTTGAAAGAACGCACGTGGGCGCCCGTCGTGGTGGACCCCTCGCATTCCGTCGGAAAGGCGGCGTACGTACCAGCCGCGGCGCTGGCAGCGATTGCCTATGGCGCGGACGGCCTTTGCATTGAATGCAACGTCACGCCCAGCAAAGGGATAGGCGATGATCCGAAGCAGGCCGTTACGCCAGAAGGATTAAAACAAATTATAACTGACGCGAAAGCCTTGTGGACGATCCGTCGGAAATCGGGCAAATAGGCCGCGACGCCGCAGCCCCGTGGCGGATGCCCTTCACTGCCGGTTTGTTCGCAAACGACTTCCCGTCAGTTTTGGGCATCCCATCTGCTAATCTCAGGCGTTCGCCTACCGAAACATTCCTCGCCTCAGCCCATGCCCAAACTCATTGTAAAACATCCCGAGAGGGGTGAGATGAC
>CBHXZU010000019.1:0-20368 GCA_966125105.1 uncultured Prosthecobacter sp. | reverse complement strand
AGCAACTAAATGAGGCGCGAGGCGGCGAGGATTGCGCTCGCTTGGACTTTTCCTCAATCAGTCATTCGCGAAGGCGGTCAGACCTGGAGCATCTAAAAAACCCTCAGAAACAATTTCTGTTTCCGCCCCGCTCGCGTTGCATATCCAAGCTCACGCGGAGCGCGAAACATTGGAGTGCGGACTTTCTTCGTCTGCATCGGATGGAACTCCCGGTTGGGCAGATTTGGAGATATCCGGAAACTTCTTCCGGCGATCGCTGTGACTCGTCACGGCTCGCTGCTCAGGGTATTCCGAGATGCGTGTGGATCCGCGGGTGAGATGCTCAGGCGCGCCAGCTGACGATTGCGTTGTAAGTGGTCGCGCTAGGGCGGAAAACTGGCGGCCCAGTCGAAGGCGCGTGAAAACTGCCGGCTAGAATCGCTGGGTTTCCGCGTGTTCACGCAACAAAGAGGGCAGACTCCCCCCAAGCAGAGTTCTGCCGAGATCGCCTTGAGGATCGGCTACCGCGCGACTAACCAGATGATGCCGCCCGCGAACAATCCCAGAGACCCGAGAAACACGATGGCGAAAGCGATCGGTGCGTTATCGGGTTCCGGTTCCTGAACGCCGCCGAGAGGATCTACCGGCTGAAGAGTTGGACGTTCGTCGTGTAATGTGTGCACGTACTAAGGGTGTCTATAGGGTGTTCGCCTCTGGCGCGCCGGTTGGTCGTAGGTTGACGCGCAAACGTTACAGGGTGGAACACAGGAACGGGGCCGCCCTAAAAAGCGCCTGTTTCAAGACGACAGTAAAAGGGGGCGCGTTTTCGGGCGGGAATTAAGGGTGTAGACTCTTCTTACACTCCGCGGAGCGCTCGTGCGTGCCGATTATCCGGAGGTCTCCTGTTTCAAGCGCGATTACGTGTTCAGGACGAGCGGCTTGCGGAATTGTGACTATTGTGTATCCAATTCATGGCATGAGCGCTGCTAACTACCGGGGAACGTGCTACTTACTGTAGCATCGGGTTTTGCCTTCAACAATACCGTCCCTGCCCTCATATGACTGAATCCGGACTCCGAGATCCGCAAAATAATGCGCGCACCGAAGTCATTGCCGAACTCCGCCGCGGCCGCCCTTTAGGAGAAGTCGCTCAAGAATACGGTCTTTTAGTCGCGGACCTATGTCGGTGGATCGCTGAAACCGTCACCGTCTTCGAAAGCGGAACCTTCCGATCCAGCGATGTGGACGACGAGCTTCGGCGCTTGCGGTTGGAGAACGAATGTTTGCGCAAGCAGAGAGATTTTTATCGGAAAGCGGCTGGAATCATTTCGCACGATCTGACGAGGGCCGGCTCCAATGCAGGCGAACCTTTGAACGGTGATTTGGTGTAACTAGGAGAGGGCAGAAGTCCGCCTTCCGGCATGGGCGGTGCTTATAGGCGCTATAATTGTGCGCCTTTTCCATTGTGCCTTAAGTTTTCGAGCCTGCGCCCTGCTTCGACTGACAATCGTGGCGATGTTCGTCGCCGCTTTGGTTCAGAACTCGTCTGCGTGCCAGGTGCGACTTGCGTGGGATGCGAATACTGAGGCGGACTTGGCAGGCTATAGGATTTATTACGGGACCCAGCCGGACCAGCTTACCGAGTCGGTCGACGCCGGGGCGGTCACCGAGGGGGCTGTGGATGCCTTGGAGACAGGGACGATTTATTATTTTGCCGTCACGGCCTATAATCGGGCGGGATTCGAGAGCGCTCCATCCAACCCGATCTCGTATCGGACGCCGCAGACGTTCTCCCGGCAGACCTTCTCGGGAGTTTTCGGCGAAGGGCCGGGAGGGAGCGGAGGGTTCTTTCTAGCAAAGCTTGGACCGGGTGGCGCGGCATCCGGCCGCATCGGTATCGAGGGCAAGGCGTATTCATGGCGCGGAGTATTCGATCGGAACGGCCAATTAACTTTGACGATTGCGGACCGGGAACGCAATCCGGTCGCAGTTCTCAACCTTCAACTAGCCCAGGATAGCCGCGCGATCAGGGGCACGGTTCAAACGCCTGAGGGAAGTTCGCAGGTGGAAGTGCGGGCGGCGACGTCCACCAAGGCGGATCCCCGGGCGGGGCGGTACACGGTGGCATTGAAAGAAGCCGAACCTGAAAGCAATCACGGGCACGGTTATGGCGTGCTGATGGTGAGCAAGCGGGGCGTTGCGTCGATCGCCGGCGTTTACCCTGGTGGGGAACGATTGCTCGGGGCTGCGGGAATTGATTCGGCGGACGCCGTGCCAATCTACCGATTCCATCGCCGGCTCGGTTCACAGGCGGGACGAATTACCTTCCGTGACGTGGCGGACGCCAGCGATGCAGATGGGGAGATTTGGCTGCGCAACGGGAAAAGCGAAGAGTCGAGGATCGAGGTGAGTGTAGCGCGTTACACGGCATGGAATTCGGGCGCCAATACGGCGATCACCCCCTCCTTTTCGATCGCGATAAGCCATTCGCTCTACGGATCGATCTACGCTGATGTGATGGGACGCCGCGCATTGTTGGGCCGCGCGCCGGGTGAGATTCTCGTGGATTTGAGAATCTCTGCTGGGACCGGATTGTTCACGGGACGATGTTCAGCTCCGGACTCGGTAAGATTCTCATATTCGGGCGCGCTGTACCAAAAGGGGCCAATTGCTGGTTTTGGCCGAGTCGCAGGGGGGCTGGGTAGTGTCGGATTGCAGAGGCATTCGCCATAAGCGGAGAAAGTGTGCGACAGGGCGGCATCGATTGGATCGGGGCTCGCAACGTCTCAGCCCGGCGCCTCATCCTCGCATCCCGTCGTCGCGACGGCACGTTCTTGCGACGCGCCACAGCGACCGATCGACCTGGCAGCAAGTCCGATCAAGGCGCCAGCGCTTCCGCACGAAGCGCGCGCAAGTCCCGCCGCTGCAGAAGTATGTCCTTGCGACGCGGCGAGATGTCCAGGCGACGCGGCGCGCGTTTCCAGGGTCGCGACGCAATGTTCTGGCGTCGCGAAACACGATGCCAGGCACGAAAAACATCGATGCCAGGCAGTTTGACGCGCGTTTCCAGGTCGCCGAACACCGTTTCCAGGTCCGCGGCGAGCGATGCCAGCCTCGCGGCGATCAATTCCACCTTCGCGGCGAGCGATGCCAGGGGTGTGGAAAGCGTTGCCAGGTCTCGCGGCGAGCGTTTCCACCCTCGTGGCGAAATGTTCAGATTGCTCGGCAGTGGATGCCAGATAGCTGGGAACACGATGCCAGTTGGCGGGAACGCGATGCCAGGTGGCTGGAGCGCGATGCCACGTTCCGCGGCGGCAACGCAACGAGCCGGACCGGAGAGGCGCTCGCCGTGACAAAGTGATCTAGCTTCCCGCAGGCAGAAAAACCGTGACCGTGGTGCCCTTGCCGGGGGTGCTGTCGACTTCCAGCGTGCCGCGGTGTGCTTCGACCAGGACTTTGCACTGAAACATGCCGATTCCGAGTCCTTTGCTCTTGGTGCTGTTGAAAGGGCGAAACAGCGATGAGGTGATGAACTCGCGCGTCATGCCGCAGCCATTGTCCCTTACGCTCACCGAGACCCGGCCGGCGGCTTCTCGCACCTGAACATGAATCTCGGGATTTTGGACGGTGGCATCACGCGCATTCAGAAGGAGGTTCGAGATAACGCTGGAGAAGTGTTCCGGGTCGACGAACACACTTGAGACCTCCGCAAAGTCTGCGGTGAGGGTCACGCCAGGCAAACCGTGGAGCTGAGTGAGCGTTTTACGCACCAGTTCGGGCAAGCTGGTTTGGACGGGGTGGAGTTCGACTTTCCTGCGGAGGGCGCTCAGTCGGGCGATCAGATGATTGACGCGCTCGACGGTGTTTCCAATTCCCCTCAGCGCATCCTTCCGAAACTCCGGATTGTCGAAGTGGATCGGGAGATTCTGGAGCATGAGGTTCAGTGTCGAAACCGTGTTCTTCAGGTCGTGCACGAAGAATGCGGACATCGTTTGAAACGCCTCGAGTTCCTTGGCCTGCATCAGCTCGGCGCTCACACGTTGTGTAAGCAACGCGGCGGAGAGTTGCGCGCCGACACAGCGCAAAAGATCCGCCTCCTCGGGAGAGTAGGCGATGCCGTTCACGCGATCCGTGAGCACGGCGAGGCCGAGGATTCTGCCGTTGCCGGAGAGCGGCACGGCTAAGCGGTCGCCGCCATGGCGGAATTGAGCGGTGCTCGCGTGGCGCAGCGCGTCGGCGAGTGGACCGCGCGCGACTTCCAGGTTGAACGCGGCGTCGTTCGGGTGCAGCGCTTTGAGGTCCGCGGCCGTTATGCGCAAAGCGGCGAGCGTGGGCTCATCAGCGGAAGGCGCAGTGGATGCGCCTAGCGTAAGCCGCTCGCGTGATTCGTCGAGCAACCAAACGCGCACCGAAAGAGTGTTGAAAGTTTCCGCGATCAGGCGCGCGGCTGCTGTGCACAGCGATGATGGATCGACTTGATTCGACAATCTCTCCGAAGAGAGGGTCCATACTTTGCGGAAATCGTAATAGGACCGTCCGAAATAATGCCTGAATGCGTGTTGCACGCGCAGTCGAAGCCGGTCGGACAGAAGCAGAACACCGATGCAAACGATCCCGATGAGAATGAGGAACGCTTGTGTTTGGAAGTTCGTCGCATCGCCGAAGAATGAAATGAACTGGGCGAGAATCCCGACAATGAATAGATAGCCGCCGACGACGAACAGGGTCGCGGAATGCACCATCGACGATTGCGGAGGATAAACCTGCAGGGCGCCGAATCCTCCGCGAAACCAAGCAAAGGCAAACAGCAGCGATCCAAGCAGGAACGCGCTGGCTTCCACAGCTGCAAGATTTACGGCCTTGCTCGAAAACAGAAGGGCCTGGCTCCGTGAGTAAAGTTGCGCGCCGAAGACGATAGCCACTCCGAGCGCGACGAACTTCACTCTCCACCGAGTGGTTCCCACGGATGCGCGAAATGTTGCCTCGACATTCATGAGGACGAGAACCGTTGCGATGACCAACGCAACATTTGCGCTCACACCGGCGGCCCCATAGCTCACAATTGCGGATGCATGATCGGTAGCGGCTGTGATTTTCGGAGTGGCGGCTGCCAAAAACGAGAGTCCGAACGGCAGAACTGCGATGCCTGCGTGAACAGCTGTCCATTTTTGTGACCGCGGCGTTTCGATTCCACGCGCGTAGCGCAAAGAAAATGCGAACCACAGCCCAACTGCCACTGAACGCGCGACGCCAGCTGCGCCATGCAGTCGGATAAAGGCGTCAAAATCTTGAGTGCGTAAACTCAACGCGTCCAATGCAACTAAGACGCCAAGCGCCACCATTCCTGCGAAGAATAACCAGCTCTGCAATTCGCGCGGATGGGAGGCCAAAACGAGCAAACTGATCACACAAGCAAATGCCACGGAGGCGGATGGCAAAATGAGATCGGACATTACGGCTCAGTGCTCTTGCAGCAGGGAACTGGCAGCCTCGCAAGGTGGATATCGTTCGGAATTATGTAAGCGCGCTTTCCGTTCGCACTGAGCGTTTTCGGCGGTTGTTAAACTATAACGACTAGATTTTTGGAACCACCGAAGTCCCGCGTGCCGAAGCGACACGTGTGGAGAATAGTATTGACAATGAGGCGGACTTCCGCTTGGCCGCCTCGCGGTGTTACGATGATATTCGGGCGGGAAAGGAAGGATCGGACGATGACGAACTGGGGCACCTGCCGTGCTTTCGCAGGGAAGCTGTGTCGTCCTTCATTTCTTTCCGCACTCGTTTGCGGGCCCTTCTATCGATCCTTTCGCTCCTTGGGTGTATCGTCCAACTGTGCGCGGCGAACGTTTCCATTCAGTGGGACCCGAACTCTGAACCGAACCTAGCAGGATACCGCGTGTATTACGGCGGCGCAAGCGGGTCGTACGCCAGCACGTTCGACGCAGGGATGGCCACGCAAGCCAGCATTCCGAATCTCACGGTGGGCCAAACGTATTATTTCGCCGTCACTGCGTATGACGCGAACGGCCTGGAGAGTATTCCTTCGGCCGAGATCTCGTATACCGTTCCCGCAGGGAACCAGGCGCCCGTGGTGGCGCTCGCTTCTCCTTCCGAAGGTGACAGCTACATTGCGCCCGCTTCCGTCACTTTTACATCGAATGCGAGTGATGCGGACGGCTCGATTGTGAAAGTGGAGTACTTCAACGGCGCCACGAAGTTGGGGCAAGCGACGACGAGCCCGTATTCATTCACTTGGAACTCCATTCCGGGCGGGAATTATTCCGTGCGTGCCGTGGCTACCGACAACATGGGCGCGACTGCGTCGAGCGCGGTCGTTAATTTCGCGGTGGTTGTCATGCAGACCAACCAGGCGCCGAGCGTCAGCATCGCGAGCAACGGCACCGCGTTTGTGGCGCCAGCCTCAATTGCCTTCACGGCGAATGCGATGGATTCGGACGGAACGGTATCACGTGTTGAATACTTTTCCGGCACGACGAAGCTGGGCGAGTCGACAGTGAGCCCCTATTCCTTCACGTGGAGTTCGGTTCCGGCCGGCAATTACTCAGTGACCGCGAGGGCGACGGACAACCAGGGGGCAATTGGAACGAGCGCGCCAATCAATATTGTCGTGACCGCGCCAAATCAGTCGCCAAGCGTGACGCTCTCGAGCAGCGGGACGTCATTCGGCGCGCCTGCATCTTATACGCTCACGGCGAATGCCTCCGACGCGGACGGCTCGATTGCGAAGGTTGAGTTCTACAGCGGCTCGACGAAGATCGGCGAGAAGGCGGCGGCGCCATTTACGTGGACACTGAGCAACGTTTCTGCGGGCAATTATTCGCACTATGCCGTGGCGGTCGACAATTCAGGCGCTTCGTCGACGAGCAATACTGTGGCGATAGCGGTGACGGGGCCGAACTCCCCACCGATCGTCTCGCTCACGTCGCCTCAGAACGGAGCGACGTTCAACACGCCGGCGACTGTGAATTTCACTGCCTCGGCTAGTGACAGTGACGGCACCATTGCGCGTGTGGAGTTCTACGCTGGAAGCACTCTGTTGGGAACGAGCACATCGGCACCTTATTCGTATGTGTGGAGCAACGCGCCGGCGGGCATTTATAATGTCCGTTGTGTGGCGTATGACAATTTGGGCGCTTCCGCGACAAGTGCGATCGCGAAAATCACGGTGAATGCTTCACCGATTGTGTCGGTGGCGGTTTCTGGCACGTTCACGGCTGGTGGCTCGATGACGATTACCGCTACGGCTTCGGATCCAGACGGCTCGGTGAAGCGCGTCGAGTTCTACGCTGGCTCGGTGCTCTTGGGGAAAGACATGGCCGACCCGTATCGCTTCGTTTGGAGCAACATTCCTTCCGGGACTCATACGATTACCGCGGTGGCCTACGACAACAAGAATGCGTCGACGCGAAGCGCTCCGGTGATGGTCGGTGTTACAACGAACAACCAGGCGCCGGTGGTAAGCTCGAAGCTCCCCACGGTGAGAGCGCTGGGCACGGGATACGAAGGAACCTTCGAAATCGAGGTGCAGGGCGACGCCGGACAAATCTACGACGTCTGGACTTCGCCAGACCTCACTAACTGGAGCCTCATGAGTTCCGTACTGAATGCAGATGGAAGTGTGGTCGTGGCAGATCCTGCAGGAACTTCGCAGACGTCGAAGTTCTACCGCGTCTCGTTGCGATAGTTCACCTGTTCTCGGCTCGCTCGAGCAGAGAAGGGAAGGTCCAGTTATCGAAACAACAGCCAAAGAAACCCTGCAACGAACAGCGCAGCGGTGCCTAGAAACACGATGGCGAAGGCGATCGGAGCGTTGTCGGAGACGGGCTCTTCGACGGTCTGGGGTTGACCGGACCTTGGAAGCGTTGGCGGTTCCTTGATCGTAGCGACGCTAAAGTGCAGATCGCCGCTTGCGCATCCATCTTATCGCAGGGATTGGTCACGATTTCGTCACAGTTCGGGTAAATTTCTACCAGATATCGTGTGTTTGGGCCCCAACTCCGGAGTTATCCACAATTACTAGCGGGTTATTCACAGTTAGAAGGATCCCAATGCATAGGCATAGTTGTCGTCGCAGTTTACACTTCCCCGCTACTGCGCCGTGGGCAATCCAATGCGGGTGGATCCGGTAATGGGCTGAAGCAGAGTCAGTAAGGCGTCACGATTCCCCTCGGTCCTCGGTTTGGCATAACCGGTGCTGATGTATTGCCGAGATGTCGGGACCAACATATCCTTCATCTGATTCAGGCGACTCCGTCGCGCCGCCGACCGAGCTGAATAAGGGAAAGAGTCCGGACCATCCGCTGGCTGCGTTGGTCGATGCCCTCGTGCAGCTTCGGAGCGGCCGCTCAGTAGATGAGGTGGCTCACGACCTGGAGATTCCTCCGGCCGCGTTGGGGCGATGGGTGAGCAGCCTCGACGCTTTGCTCCCGATCAATCCGGATGCGGAGATTGCGCAGTTTGAGGACGTCGAGCTGCGCCGCTTGCGTTTGGAAAACGAGTATTTGCGCCAGCAGCGGGACCTGTATCGGAAGGCATGCGGTTTGGTGCCGCCGGTGACCCCGACCGGCGACAGTTGAGAAGCCGTGGACGAACGCGCCCTCAAGGCGCGGTATCGAGCGGCTACCAGGAATCGAAACGCGCCTTGGCCCGCGCGTCTTCGCGAGCGCCCCGTTCCGCCCAGCGGTCCTGGCGAGCGGAAGTGCGGGAGTCCATGCGATCTTGTCGGCGCTCGAGGCCGGATTGCCGCTCTTCCTGAACCGGGTCAGTCGAGCAGGCGGAAAGTAGCAGGCTTGTTGCCGGGATGGTGAGGGCGATGAGGAGTCGGAGTGGTTTGTTCATGCAATCGGAAATATCAGGGACGCGGCTTGGAGCTGCGGTACCGGGCAAGGAAGCGCTTGAGGAGTTCCTGAGATGAACCGCCGCGCGCGTTGTTCATGTAGTTTTGAACGTCGGATTCGGTAACCGGGAGTTCGCGAACCATCGGTTTGCCAAAGAGTCCCGACATCACTTTCACGGCGTCACCCGGGCTTTCGAAGACAATGTCGCCTGCTTCGGTGTCGGGACGCGTGCTGCGCGCAACTTCGTCGATCCACATGCCGTCGCGCTGGAGGTAAAACAAACGCATCCTGCAGGTGGCGTCGCTGGGCGCGTAGCCTTCCTGCATGACCACAAGCGGACTGGCGGGATCATCGGCGTCGAGCTTCACGAGCTTGCAGTCCTGGTAGCTGTTCGTGAGGGCGCGTGCTGGCGTTGGCATGGCGGGGAGTTTGGCCGTCCGATTGCGGAACCGATATCGGACTTTGGTCTTATCGGTCGGTAACCCTGAGCGGCGGCGAAAGCCTTTACCCGCCAAGCGCAATCGCGGTGGATACCAGGGCGGCGCCAATGGCGACCATGGCGAGGCCGGTGAGGTATCGGTTGATCCCAGCATAACCGGCGAGCATGAAACCACTGGCAAAGAGCAGGGCGTTGGCGATCCCGTTGGAGATTCGCAACGCAAGGTGAGCGTCGTGAACGAAGAAGAATGGGATCACCACCGGGAACGTGGAGGTAAAAACGAGCAGGAACACCCCGAGCGCGCCGCGCCAGTCTTCCGCGGTGAAACGCGGCCGCCCGGGAGCTGCTTGTTTCACCAGCTGCGCATGGATTCGGTCGAAGTCGGACTCCTGCATCACGTCGGCAATCTTTGGCGGGATTACGCTGGCGATGGTTGCTCGCGCCTCGGCCGGATTCGCCGAGGATTGCACGCTGCGCAGGAGCGCGATGTTGCGTCCCTTTGCGGTGAGACACGCGATGAGGTAGAAGGCAGCGTCGATGATGCCCCACGCGAGATTGCAGCCGATCGCGCCGACGAGCATCTCCCGCACGTCTTCGCGTCCGGACTCGGCGACGCTGAGGGCGCAGGTGAAGGTGAGGACCATGATGAGGCCGAAGACAATCTCGGAGAAGCGCTCGAGTGGATCGAGGACGCGGGTGCTGGTGGCTCGGAGGTTCATGCGGACGGCTTGGTATCGGCTTGGAAGTCTTCGACTGCGTCAGCGAGCGTCGTGAAGCGGTCGATGCGCCCGACCTTATCCTCGACTCCCTCCACGCGCAGAATGTCGCGCACCTTTGAGCGAGCCTCCACGAGACGGAACGCGATGCCCCGCTTGGATAGTTCCGCATGCAAGCTCGTGAACATGCGCGCGCCGGCAATGTCGACAATCGGAGAACTGGTCAGGTCGCACACGACTGCGCGGAGTTCGCCCGGCTCGGCATCGATGCGAGCGACAACGGTGTCGAAGATGTGTTCCGAGTTGAAGTAGACGATTCCGGATTCGACGCGGAAGGCGAGCAGGCCGGGAATTGGCTCGTTGTCCGGGTGACGCTCGCGATCCGAGTAGCGCCGCGTGCCGGGGATGCGGCCGAGAAAGGCTACGTGTGGAGTCGATGCGCGGCGAATGAGGAGAACCATCGAAATCACCGAACCCACGAGCACGCCCTTGAGCAGCCCCGCCCAGAGAACTCCGGCGAGGGCGGTCATGGCCACGAGGAACTCGCCTCGATGCAACTGCCAATAGCGCTTCAGCGTTTTGACCTTCACCAGGCTCGCCACCGCCATGAGCACGATCGCCGCGAGTACTGGCTGCGGCAAATTCCGGAGCAGATCTGTGAAGAACACGGCCACGAGCAGGATGATTCCGGCAGCAATGACGCCGGAGATGGGCGTGCGCGCGCCGCCGCTTTCGTTCACCAGCGACTGAGACATTCCGCCGCTGATTGGGAATCCGTGCCCGAATCCGCTCGCGAGATTGGCGCCGGCGAGCGCGAGGAGCTCCTGGTTGCTGTCGAGACGGTAGCCGTGTTTGTCGGCAAACATTCGGCCGATGGCGGCGGTTTCCACCGCGCCCAAAAGGAAACACGCGATCGCGAGCGGAAGGAGTTCTCGCAAATCCGGCGGATGCACATTGGGGAAGGACGGAATCGGGATGCCGCGCGGGACTTCGCCCAGCAGTTTCACGCCGAGCGCGTTTAGGTCGATGAACGAAGCTGCAACGATGCTGGCAACTACGACAAACAGCGCGACAGGCTTGTTGGGCAGAAGCTTCTTGCCGAGAATCAAAATGGCGAGAGCCACGCATCCGAGGATCAGGGAGTTGAAGTTCGTCTCCCCGACATGTTGGAAAAAGACGCCCATTCGTTCCCAAAAGTCGCCGTGCCCGCCTTTCACGCCGAAAAGCTTCGGCAATTGGGTGCTCGCGAGATGCAGCGCGACGCCGGCTTTGAACCCCACCATCACGCTCTCGGAGATGAAGTTTACCGCAGACCCTGCGCGCGCGAGCCACGCGAAGAAGGCGATGAAGGCGGTGAGAAGCGCGGTGGCCGCCGCCAGCGCCGCATAGCGCGATGGGTCGCCTCCGGCCATGCTCCCCAGCGATGAGCCGATCAGCAGTGAGATGGACGACGTGACGGTGATCGCGGTGTGCCGCGAACTGCAAAAGATCCAGAAGATCGCCCCTCCGAAAAGGCACGCGTAGAGACCTGCTTCCGGAGGCAATCCAGCGAGGGAAGCATCGCCGAGCGCCGCGGGGAGCAGGTAAGCGGCGAGCGTAACGCCGGCAGCGAGATCGGCTCGAAACCACGAGCGATCGTAATTGCGCAGCCAGTTCCTGGCGGCGACGGCGCGACGCCAGCGCGACTCGTCACTGGCGGCGGGAGCGTTCATTTGCTCGAGACGAGGAGATCCCTGGCCACCGCGAGTTCTTTCTTCTTCGCAGCGCTCACCGCGGGATACTTCAAGTTGAGCGATGCGAGCGCGTCGATCACCGCGGCCGCGACGACCACGCGAGTGAACCACTTGTTGTTCGCCGGGACGACATACCACGGAGCGTCATCCGTCGCGGTCTCGCGGATGGTCTCCTCGTAGGCCTTCATATACTCGTTCCAGAAGCCCCGTTCCTTCGCGTCGTTCGCCGAGAACTTCCAATTCTTGTCCGGGTTATCGAGGCGCTCGAGAAAGCGCTTCTGCTGCTCATCTTTGCCGACGTGCAGGAAAAACTTCAGCACGATCGTGCCGTTGCGGTGCAGGTAGCGCTCGAAGCTGCGGATATCCTGGAAGCGGTGTTCCCAGATCTTCTTCGTGATGCATTCCTCCGGCAGCTTTTGCCCCTGGAGGAACTCCGGGTGCACACGAACGACGAGCGTCTCCTCGTAATAGCTGCGATTGAAGATGCCGATGCGTCCGCGTTCCGGGAGTTCCTTGATGCAGCGCCACAGATAGTCGTGCTCGAGGTCGTGGCTCGTCGGTGCCTTGAAGGAAGATACCTGGCAGCCTTGCGGATTCACGCCCGACATCACGTGCTTGATGGTGCCGTCCTTGCCCGCCGCATCCATGGCTTGGAAGACGAGCAACACCGACCAGCGGTCCTGCGCGTAGAGCACATCCTGCAATTCCGCGAGCGCCTCGACGCCGACCTGCAGCGCTTCCTTCGCCTTCGGCTTGTCTTCGGATTTCAAGTCGCCGGTGTCATCGGGATCGACGTCCTTGAGGCGGAACTTTTTCCCGTTGGTGACACGGTAAGGTTTCGACCAGCGCTTGGCGGCGGCGATGACTTCTTTGAGTTTCATAGTCGAGAGGCGGGTGAAAAATGAGCGTTGTTTGGGCACGATGGAGATTCGCCGGATGCGCTGCTATCGGCCTTTGGTCTTACTCCGCAGCGCTTTGGGGCAGAGGAGTCAGCAGGCTGCGGAATCGCGGGTCGGAAGCGGCGTGGAGTGCGTCAAACCACGGGCCGGCCAGAGAGAATTGTGCGGAAGGAGTGCGGGAATGACGGGGCTGAACTCGGCTGCGATGAGCCGGTTCGTGTATTTTACGGGGCAACTTGCGTCGGTGATGGCACGGACTGCGTCCACGACGAGGCGGATCGTCCCAACGACGGGACGAACTGTGTGCACGACGAGGCGAACTGTGTGCATTATGGGACAATCGGTTTGCACGACGGGTCAAATCACGCGCATGGCGCCGCGGACTGCGTCTACGATGGGGCGAACCGCGTGCACGACCGGTCAAATCACGTCCACGACGACACGGATTGCATGCACGACGAGGCGGAGTGCTTCGCGCGAGGGATGATTGGCGTCGCGCGAGAGATGGATAGCGTCTTATGAGGGGAGATCGGAGTCTTACAGCGGGAAAATTGCGTCTGACGGCGGCAGAATCGCGTCTTGTCAGAGAAAGATTGAATTTCATGGGGAAGCCAGCAATGCCCGGCGCAGAAGCGAGCTGATGTGTTGGACCGTTAGCCCCTCAATGCTTTGGATTTATTCCACCCAGCCTCAGAAAACCGGACCTTTGAATGGTCTCCTCCCGGCGATGGGGTCTCTCGCGAGTGGCTCGGGGTCCTTCAGTCGCTTAGGCTCCATCAGGATGACCGGCTTTTCCTGGGCGGTTTTCACACCCACTTCTATGGTTCTTGTCCGGCAAAAGATCAGCGGAACTGCTTTTAGTTTATAGGCGTCTTGATGACTCCACTTTTGGAGCTCCGGAAATCAATGGCCGTGGCGCGTTGCGCTGGGCTGGTATGCGATCGGGCCTTCGGCGTTCAAACGCGCCTTGCGTGAGTGCCATCGCGGCTTTTGAGTCCTGCGCCGTGTTGATTCGTCTCGTTTCTGAACGTTCCTACACCGGCGCAGGATCAGCCTGCGAGTTGCCCGCGCATTTCCGCGGCGTATTGATCGGCGTTGAGCCCGGCGAGGAGGTGCACGATGTGGTTCGGGAGCTTCACTAGGCCGCCGATTCCTTCCGCTTTCAGCGCGTCTTCCCGGATCTGAGCCTGATCCTTCACGACGAGGCGCAGTCGGGTCTCGGCGCAGGCATCCACGCGTGAGATGTTCGCTTTCCCTCCGAGCGCAGCGATGTAGGCACTGGCTTTGCGGGCGGCATCTGGATCCCGCAAGCGAGGCACGAGCCCGGCGGGCGCGGTGGCTTTTTGCGGGAGCTCTTCCTCCACCTCATCCGCTTCGGGCCCCGCGGTTTTGAGAAACTCCTGCATGTCGGTTTTCAGATTCTCGCTTCGCGTGCCAAAGATCGCTTGCATGCCATCGCCCACGACCACGACGCCGGCGGCGCCGAGCGCTTTCAGCTTATCCGGGCTGGCTTTGCTGACGTCCGCGAGTTTCACGCGCAGCCGCGTGATGCAGGCGTCGAGACTGACGATGTTCTTGCGTCCGCCGAACGCCTTGACGAGTTGCAGCGCGAACTGATCGCCCGCCACCGCCTTTGCGCCACTCGGAGAAACCTCCTCCGGTTCCCGACCAGGCGTGAGCAGGTTGAACTTGCGAATCGCAAACGAGAACACGCCGTAATAGATCGCTGCCCAGATCGGCCCAATCACGAGGAGCCACAGCGCATTGTGCGACTTCGGGAAGAGCACGACGTAGTCGATGAGCCCGTGCGAGAAGGTGAAGCCGTGTTCGATGCCGAGGGTGATGCAGAGGAAATACGCCGCCCCGGCAAGGATCGCGTGCACGGCGTAGAGCACCGGCGCCACGAAGAGGAACGCAAACTCGATCGGCTCGGTGATGCCTGTGAGGAACGCCGTCAGTGCCGCGGAAACCATGATGCCGCCGACCTTCGCTCGTTGCTCCGGCCGGGCCGCGGCCCACATGGCAAAGGCTGCGGCAGGCAGGCCCCACATCTTGAAGAGGTAGCCGCCGGTCATATTGCCGGCGGTGGGATCGCCGGCGATGAAACGCGCGATTTCCCCGTTCACCACTGCGCCGGTGGTGGGGTCGGTGAAGCTGCCCGCCTGGAAAAAGAACGGCACGTTCCAGACATGGTGAAGGCCGAAGGGAATCAGCGATCGCTCCACCACGCCATAAATGGTGAAAGCCATCGCGGGGCGCTCGTGAACCGCCCAATTTGAGAAGCCCTGGATGGCGTTGCCGATGGGTGGCCAAATGAAACTGAGGATCGCGCCCGCCACGATGACGGCGAAGGCGGTGATGATCGGCACCGACCGTTTGCCGGCGAAAAAGCCGAGGTAACTCGGCAGCTGTATTCGGTAAAATCGATTGAACGCCCACGCGGCAATCAGCCCGACGATAATGCCGCCGAAGACGCCGGTCTCGATCGAGGGAATGCCCATGATCGTCGCGGTGGCGATCCCGCGCAATTTCGCGCAGATTCCCATCGCGGCAAGGAACACGGCAAAGCCGACTGTGCCTGCGAGCGCGGCGACGCCGTCGTTGTCCGTGAGTCCGATCGCCACGCCGATGGCGAAGAGCAGCGGAAGGTTGGCGAAGATCGCGTTTCCCGACGCCGCCATGATTTGCGACACGATGTCGGGCAGCCACGAGAAGTTCGCGCTGCCGACGCCGAGGAGAATGCCGGCGACCGGAAGCACGGAGACCGGCAGCATCATGCACTTGCCGATTTTCTGGAGCAGGGAGAAAGCGTTTTGGAAGCTGGGCATGGCGGGAGATCAGGAGTTGGCAGGCGTCCCCACGGCGTCGGGATCCGGCACGAGCGCGCGGACCTGGGCAGCGGATTCCGCGGCGAGCGCTTTTTCCGCGAGCGCGCGACATGCATCCATGCGCAGGCCGCGGATCTGCGCCTTGATCCCCGGGATCGCCGGAAGGCTGACGCTGAGTTCGTCCACGCCAAGGCCGACGAGGATGGGAACGCCGACCGGATCACTCGCGATGCCGCCACAGACTCCGACCTTGCGACCCGCGGTGTGCGCGCCGTGCACGGTTTGCGCGATCAAATGCAGCACTCCGGGGCTGAGGCCATCGACTTGCGGCGCCAGCTTGGGATGCCCGCGATCCATGGCGAGCGTGTATTGCGTGAGGTCGTTGGTGCCGATGGAGAAGAAGTCCGCCTCGCGGGCGAATTGCGCCGCCATCACCGCGGCGGCCGGCACTTCCACCATGATGCCCGCGCGAATCGGCGCGACCCCAAGGCGCGAGGCCTCTTCGGCGAGGATCGCCTTGGCATCCCGCAGTTCCTGCAGCGTGGTGACCATGGGGAACATCACGCTCACTTGGCCAAAGGCGGATGCTTTGAGGATCGCGCGAAGTTGCGTTCGCAGAACCTCCGGCCGATCGAGACCGACACGCAAACCACGCTCGCCGAGGAAGGGATTATCCTCCTTCGGAATCGGCATGTAACTGAGCGGCTTGTCGCCGCCGACATCGAGCGTCCGAATGATCAGCGGCCGGCTCGTGCCGACCGCGGTGGCGATCGATTTGTAATTCTCGAACTGCTCGTCCTCCGTCGGCGCCGTTGTCCGTTCCATGAAGAGGAACTCGGAACGGAGCAGGCCCACGCCTTCGGCGCCCAGGTTGGAAATCTGCGTGGCGTCCTTGAATCCGCCGATGTTCGCCAGCACTTCGATGCGAGTGCCATCCTGGGTGACGGCAGGCTCGTGGGCGTGCGCGAGCGCCTCCGTCCGTCGCTGCTCGCTGAGTTCCTGCACGCGGCGGATGCGCGTGACCTCATCCGGCGTGGGGTTCAGACGCAGCGTGCCTTTGCTGCCATCGAGGATTACGGGCGTCCCATCGGCAATTTCCAGCGCAGCCGGATCGATTCCCGCCAGCGCCGGCATGCCGAGGGAGCGCGCGAGGATGGCGACATGCGACGTGGCTCCGCCACGCGTCGTGCAAAATCCCATCACGCGCGAGCGATCGAGCGCGGCAGTGTCCGAGGGCGCCAGGTCTTCCGCGATCAGAATGCTGTTTGGCGGGTAATTCGGCGCGCTCGGTTCCGTCCCGGTCAGTATGAAGAGCACCCGCAGGCCGACATCGCGCAAATCGTTTGCGCGTTGCGCGAGCAAGGGATTGCGCAGGCCGGCAAGGCGATCGGCATGCGTGGTGAAAGCCTTCTTCCACGCGAAGGCGGCACTCTTTCCCTTGGCGATCCCGGATTCGACGATCTCGAGGAGATCGGGATCTTCGACGAGTTCCTCATGCGCCGCGAAGATCGCCGCCTTTGCGGGATCCGCCTTGGAGTGCAGTTGCGCGCGCAGGGCGGATAATTGGCTCTTCGCCGTTCCGATGGCCGACGAAAGCGCGCGGCGTTCCGCATCCACGCCGGCTCCCGCTTCGGCGACCTCGATTTCCGAGCGTCGCACCTGCACGGTTTGTCCGACCGCGATTCCAGGCGAAGAGGCGACGCCGAGGAGGAGATTTGGATCGTCCGACTTCCTCCGTGGGGCGCCGGCTGCCTCGGGGTGCGCGACGGTCGTCGCAGGAGCAGGCGCGGGCACGCAGCCCTCGTCCCCGGCTCCTTGCGCGAGCACGGGCGCAATCTTGTCGATTGCTTCCTTCGCATCGGGGCCAGAGGCGACTACGCGGACCGTCGCGCCGTTTCCGACTTCCAGCGACATGATCGACGTGACGCTGCGGAGGTTCGCCTGACGGTCGCCGAGCTGGAGTTTCAGCGTGGACTGAAATCCTTTCGCGAGGTTCGCGAGCACCGCGGCGGGGCGCGCGTGAAGTCCGGTCGGGTTGGGAATGACGATCGCGTCCGAAGTGACCGCCTTCGCGCCATCGCTGCCTGCGATGGCACCCGCCTCGGCGGCGAGTGTGATGGTGAGGAGCGTATCCTTCCCTGCCCGCACCGGACCCTGCGCGCGTCCCCAGCCCGTCACGCGATCGCTATTGGTGATGATCACCTGCGTGAGGAGGCTCTTTGCGCGCGTCGCAAGAAAGTCGAGGTCGAACTCTATGAGTGGGCTGCCAGCCTCCACGCGATCCCCGGTCTTCACCTTCGGCTGAAAACCTTCCCCCTTCAGCCCGACCGTATCGATGCCGATGTGCAGGAGGATTTCCGCGCCTTCCGCGGAACGCAACGTCACCGCATGCGCCGCCGCGTGCAGGGTAACGACTTCGCCATCGCACGGAGCGAGCAGGACGTTGTCCGTCGGATCGATGGAAATGCCGTCTCCGACCATCTTTTGCGCGAAGACAGGATCGGGAATGCGTTCGAGCGGCCACACCTGGCCGGTGAGAGGGGCGAGAAGTTTCAGTTGCGGCATGGCTTGGAATGGCTGTGGCGCATCGGATGTGCGGCGGTTGTCCTCACCACCACGCCTCCACTTGAACGCCGAAGGAGAGGCCTTCGGTTGCATTCTCGTAGGCGGTGCCGCCGATGCGGCCTTTGAAGTCCTCGCTCCACTTCGCGTAGGTGATGAATCCGCGAAGTTGCGGCCGGCTGAAAAACTTTTGTCCGCGCGAGATCTGCGGGGCCAGGGTGATCTTCCACAGGTGCCCGTCGGTATTGAGCGGGTCGCTCTTCACGAAATCCACGCCGGCTTCCAGCGCGATGCTGAAGCGGTCGTTGAAGAAATATACGGGGCGCATGCCGAGCGAAACCCAGCGTTCCCGCGAGTTTGGCCCGCCGTACCTCGTGTCCTCGTAGATGCCTACCGCCTGCATGGCGAAGTTCGGCGAGGGCTGAATGGTGAAGTGGTCGGTGACGCGGAAGCGGGTCGCGTCGTCGAGGTTCGGGCCCGAGGAATCGAGCGTGCTCGCGAAGTTGTAAGCGGCGCCCTGACCGTACTGGACGGTGAACTCATTATAGCCGCCGAGGAACGCCTCCTCCCCGGTGCGGTGGATAAAGCCGACCGCCCAGCCTGAAGAGGAATAGACGTCGAAGTTGCTGCCGTCCTCGTTGAAAACGTTCCGCACTTCGCCGCCCTTCGAGTTCGCGTAGTTGAACCAGAACGTGCCTTTCCCCAAAGGCATGGCGATGTCGTAGAGGCGGAGGTCGATGTTCTGCTTGGCGACGCGCCCGTTGGCCGTGACATAGTTGTCCACGCTGCCGCCAATCCACGCTAGGGCGATCTTGGCGAAACTGCCGAGCGGGATGTCCTCCACCCCCGCACCGTAGCCGCTCATATCGAGGTAGTAGAAGTCGTTGATGTGAATATCGTGGCGCCGGTAGTAGCGCTGGCCGCCCCAGAAGCGGATATCCGGCGCGCTCTCGATCACGTTTCCGCCTTCCACGTAGGCTTGGCGAAGCGCGATGTCGTTGCCCTGGTCGAGATTGTTCAGGGAGTCGTAGCTGAAGTTTTCACCGGTGCTGTACGAGACCATGACCGTGCTCCGCACGTATGGATCTTTCAGCGGATCGTCCAGGCGCAGCCAATTGTTCGTCAGCCCGATTTCGCCATACGTGTCGGACTCATTGCCGAGCCGGTATTTCGCGCCAGCGCCGGGCGCCTTGAAGGCTTCCATCTTGCCGCCTTCTCCGTTCAAGCCGAAGCCGGAACGCAGGTAGCCATGGAACTCGAACGGGCGGGGGAGATCGTAAAGCTTTTTGGGATCGAAGGGCCAATCGCCCTTGTCCCGGTACCGATCCCTGGTCTCGGTTGCGCTTGCCTGCAGCTTTGCCTCGATGGTCCTGATGGCGTCGGCATTTGCCTTTGAGCGTTCGATGGTGGCTACCGCTTCCGGGCTCGGCTTGGCCCCGACGGCTTCGAGTTCCGTGATGCGACGATCGAGCGATGCAATCGTTCGCGAAGGCGCCGCTGGCGTGGTCGGGCCGGCGGTTTGCTTCAAGCGGGCGTTGTCCGCTTCGAGCGTGCCAATCCGCTTTTCCAAAGTTTTCACGCGCGCTTCGTACTGCGCTTTGACGGCGCTGATCTGCGTTTCGATTTGCCGTTGGAGATCCGCCTTCAGTTGATCGAGATCGGGATCGGCCCCGCTCGCGTGGTGAGCAGAGAGGACGGAGGATGCGGCGGCAATGAGAACGGGAAAACGACGAGTGGAACTCATGTCGGTGTCAGTCTGGTGCGAGATGGAGGAGACAGCCGCCGGTGTGCGCTAGGTATGCGGGCACAGCGCAGGCGGCGCGTCATGACGACATTGTCTCGAAGAGCCCCTGAGGCAGGTATCGGACCTTGGTCCTACCTTTAGCCGGAACGATTCAGTCGAGCAGGGAAGCTATCGCGTTGCGCTCGATGCGCGTGGCTGCTGCGGGCCGAAGGCCCGTCAACAAGCCAACCCAGCAGAGTGAGGAACGAACGTCGCCCTCACTGCCATTGAGTTAATGGCAGGGAGTTCGGTGATAAACTCGGCCATCCTGATGGAGCTTCAAGCGACTGAAGGACCCCGAGCCACTCGCGAAGATCTCGTTAATTTCAGAACTCCCGCTGCGAATTTCCAAAGTAGAACGATTAGCGGACAGCAACTTCTGGGTAAGATGCCGATCGTGAATGGCTCGGGGTCCTTTACTTTCCCGAAAGCCTTCGGGATTCCTCACCGCTCCGTTACTAAAGAACCTCGGAAAACCGGACCTTTGAATGGTCTCCCCCCGGCGATGCACCTCTCGCGAGTGGCTCGGGGTCCTTCAGTCGCTTAGGCTCCCTCAGGATGACCGGCTTTT
>CBHXZU010000018.1:0-21309 GCA_966125105.1 uncultured Prosthecobacter sp. | reverse complement strand
CAGCGGTGATGGCAGCAACTCGGGAAGCGGGATTGCTGCGGCGAGCATCACGACCGCTGTAGCCGAGAAGTTGTTGGCCGGCACAGGCAAGTCTCTCAAGGAATTGCAGACGGCGCTCGACACGGAAAATCCGCATGCGCCTGGAGGACTCCCCGTGCCGAACACGCGGGTGAAGTTGCAAGCGGGCGTCGAGCACATCCGCAAGTCAGATCGGAATGTCATTGGCTACATCCGTGCCGGCGCGGGCGATTCGGCTGCGGCGGAGTGGGTGGTCCTCGGCGCGCACTATGATCATCTCGGCCGCGGGTCGGCCGGGAACAGCTCTCTCGCTCGGAGCGGCGAGGAAAAGCAGGTTCATCCCGGAGCGGATGACAATGCCAGCGGCAGCGCGCTCGCTTTGGAAGTGGCGGCGGCGGTTGCGGCGGAGCGGGCAAAAACGCCGGAGAAGTTCCGCCGGAACATTGCCATCGCATTTTGGAGCGGCGAAGAAATGGGACTGCTCGGCAGCAATTCGTTCGTCGAGAAACCACCGTTCGATCTCGCGAAAACGGTCGCCTACATTAATGCGGACATGGTTGGCCGCATGCGCGACAACAAGCTGTTGGTGCAGGCGGTCGGTTCCTCGAAGAGTTGGCCGCGGCTTTTGGAAAAGCGCAACGTTGCCGCGGGATTGGCACTCACCGTGCAGGAGGATCCTTATCTCCCGACCGACGTGACGAGCTTTTATCCGAAGCGCATCCCGGTTCTGAACTTTTTCACGGGGAGCCATGACGATTATCACCGTCCCACGGATACGGCCGACAAACTCGACTACGCGGGACTGGCGCGCATCACGTCGTTTGCAAAGGGCATCGTTTCCGATGTGGCGCAGATGCCGGAGCGTCTCGAGTTTTCGCGCGTGGAGCGAAAGGAGCAGGGAGGGGGATCGCGGGATAGTCTCCGCGCCTACATCGGCAGCATTCCGGACTATGCGACCGAGTTGAAAGGCGTGAAGCTCAGTGGCGTGCGTGCCGGCAGCCCGGCGGAGAAAGCCGGGCTAAAAGGCGGCGACGTCATCGTGGAGTTTGCGGGCCAGAAAATCGCGAACATCTATGACTACACCTACGCGCTCGATGCGGTGAAGATCGGCCAGCAGGTGAAAATGGCCGTTGAACGGGAGGGCAAACGTGTGGAACTCACAGTGACGCCCGAAGCGCGGAAGTAATCTTGCGCCCAATACAGCTCGCGGCACCTAGTCTAAGCCCGTAAAAAACGAAACCCGACTTTGACCTGTCGCACTCGGAACGAGTGGCGCAGGAAAGTCGGGGTAGCTGGCGGGTGTTGTAGTTGGCGTTGGTTTACAGGCCGGCGATGCTGTGATCCAGCAACTCGGGACGGCTGAGCAGCGCCACTAGCAGTGTTACGAGCACTGCGAGCGTCGCGATCAGCGCCGGGCGGACAGACCACCAAGGCCGCTGTTGAACCAAGCTCATGTCTAGGTCGTTGTTCATGCGTCTCGTTTTTACTGCAAGGAGCAGACCGATGCACGTCACGTCCCAGTGAACGGTGTGACAAAACGGTGTCACGGCGCTTGGAACTGTCACAATCAGTTGAACTGAGTCGTGGACGACTGCAGGCGGTTCTTCCTAAGCTAGGTTTGGCGGGGCACTTACCCTTGACGCAATTCGCGCGGCGCCTGCGCGGTTGAATGAAACTCGGTCTCTCCATGAACAAGGTCACCGTTCTCTCACTTCTCTTCGGGGCGAGCATGGCGCTCGCGGGACCACCGGAGCGCATTCCCATCATTGCATGGTCAGGTCCGCCTGCAAATGAGACCACGCCCGAACGCTATCGCGAACTCGCCGAATGCGGGTTCACCCACAACTACTCGGGATTCCCAAATGCCGAAGCGATGGCGAAGGCGTTGGACGTTGCGCATGCCGCGGGCGTCAGGCAGTTCATCAGCATTCCAGAGCTCGCGAGTTCGCCGGAAGAAACGGCGACGCGTTTCAAGTCTCATCCCGCTCTCGCGGGCTACTACCTTCGCGATGAGCCATCGGCTGCAGACTTCCCATCGCTTGCGGCGTGGATGAAGCGGATCCAGTCCGTAGATCCGGCGCATCCTTCCTACATCAATCTATTCCCGAACTATGCCAATGCGGCGCAACTGGGGACGCCTTCGTACCAGGAACACGTGGCGAAGTACATCGCGGAAGTGCCCGCGCCCTTCATCTCCTTCGATCACTATCCAGTGGTGGGCGATCGTCTGCGCAGCGAATGGTATTCAAACCTCGAAATCGTAAGCTCTGCAGCTCGCGAGGCGAAGAAACCGTTCTGGGCATTTGCCCTGGCCGTTGCGCATGGGCCATACCCTGTTGCGACGATCGAACACCTTCGGCTGCAGGCCTTCAGCGATCTCGCGTATGGAGCCCAAGCCATTCAGTATTTCACGTATTGGACGGTGAAGAGCACTGATTGGAACTTCCACGAGGCGCCGATCGGACTCGATGGCAAACGCACGGCTGTCTTCGATCGGGTGAAACAGGTGAATCATGAGATTCAGGCGGTTGCCCCGATTTTCCTGAATGCGACCGTGCTCGGTGTCGGGCACACGGCTCCATTGCCGCTAGGCACCCGCGCCTACCAGGCGGTTCCGCCCGTTTCGTCCGTCACGACCGACGGTGGCGGTGCCGTGATCTCCCTTCTGGAAAAAGGGAAGCGCTGGTTCCTGGTCATCGTGAACCGGGATCTCAAGAAGGAAGTCTCTGTGACTGTGAAGTTTGATGGATCCATCCCGATCTCGCGCATCGACAAAGGCGGCGGCAGGAAAGTGACTCCGGGAAATGAGCAAAAGGCGACGCTGCCACCCGGAGACATGACCATTTTCGCGTGGGATCTCTGAAACGGAGTTCGGTTGCGACGGCCATGTTACCGAGCAGCGCCTTGCCGTTTTCACAATCTAAGACCCGGCTACGGTCCGCGGCATGCAAGTCCACCCTTCGGATCAAGCAGACTCCACCCAGACCCTGGAACACATGATCAAAGTCCTTCCCATCCACGACGGATGGTGCGTCGCAGTGGGGCGTGGTCATTATGCGCAGCCTCTGAGCAAAGCGCACGCTGTCCTTCGCGCCTCTGCAATCGCCCGCAGCATGCAGCTGCATGAAATCGGCGTGTATGGCGACGAGGGTTTGCTCGAGACGATCGCCTGCTAGCAAGGAGAGCGATCGCCAACCCAGCGATCGCTGTTTCCACCGGAGTTGCGCGCGGTCCGTCAGCTGCGCCAAACTTCGGCAGTTACTTGATGGCGTGATGCTGTCGTGATAACGCCTCTGCCTCGCCCATGATCAAAACCGCCGTTCTCGCCCTCGTCACTGTCGCATCTGTTTCCGCCATCGCCGGCGATTCGCCGGTCTATTCCGTCCCGTTGAAGGACATCGATGGCAAGGACACTTCGCTCAAGGCGTATGAGGGCAAAGTGGTGCTCGCGGTGAATGTAGCGTCCCACTGCGGGAACACGCCTCAGTACACGAAGCTCCAGTCGCTCTACGAGAAGTTCAAAGACCAGGGACTCGTCGTCGTTGGTTTTCCTTGCAACGATTTCGGAGCACAGGAACCCGGCTCGAATGCCGAGGTGAAAGACTTCTGCACGAAGGAATATCACGTGACGTTTCCGATGATGGACAAGCTGCACGTGAAAGGCCCGCAGCAGCATCCGCTCTACAAAGAACTCAGCGGCCCGAACTCGCCCTTCCCAGGCGACGTGAAGTGGAACTTCGGCAAGTTCCTCATCGATCGCGATGGCAAAGTCGCCGCGCGATTTGAACCGGGCGTGCAGCCTGATTCGGCGCAGGTCACGAAGGCCGTGGAAGCCGCGCTGGCGAAGAAGTAACCGTGTCGCTCGCTGACCGTCAGCGCGAGATGGTGGAGCGGCTGCGCATCATCGAAGATCCGCAGGAACGATTGAGCGCGCTGATGGGACGCGCCAAAAAATGGCCCGCGCCCGCGCCGGCGCAGCTGAACGACGCCTACCGCGTGCGCGGCTGCCAGTCGCGTGTGTGGCTGGTTCCAACGGTGGAGGAGGGGAAGTGCCACTTCCGCATGGAGTGCGACGCGCCGATGGTGAAGGGATTGGTCGCTTTGCTCTGCGAACTGTATGAGGGCGCGCCACCCGCAGAGGTGCGCGACTTCGAGCCGACGCTTGTCGAGGATCTTGGATTCACGCGCATGATTTCACCCACGCGGCTCAATGGGCTTGCGGCGGTTCGCGCGCGCATCCGCGAGTTCGCGACCGGGCGCGACTGATGTTGCTCGACGCGCACAATCACCTGCACGACGCGGGGCTCGATGCGTGGCGGCCGGAGATCATGCAGGAACTTCGCCGCATCGAAATTGGCGGCGCGGTGGTAAATGGAACACGGGAGGGTGATTGGGCAGGGGTCGCGGCGCTGGCGCGGGAACTTCCCTGGGTCGTGCCGTCCTTTGGCCTGCATCCGTGGCACGTGAATGCGCGAACTCCGGATTGGCGTGAAGCCTTGGTCGCCCGAGTCTCTGCGCACCCGGGCTGCGGCATCGGCGAGATCGGGCTCGATCGGTGGATCGAAGGGCACGATCTTCCGGCGCAGGCTGAGTGCTTTTGTTGGCAACTCGATCTCGCGGCGCGGTACAATTTGCCCGCGACCATTCACTGCCTGAAAGCGTGGGGCGCTCTTTGGGAGATCATCGATTCCGCCACAGTGCCGGAGCGCGGATTCCTGCTGCACGCATTTGGCGGACCCATGGAGATGGTGAAAGGTTTCGCGCGAAAGGGAGCGTACTTCTCGTTCTCACCTTACTTCCTTCGTCCGCAGAAAGCTCCGCAACGCGAGGTCTTCCGCGTCATCCCGGCAGAGCGTCTTTTGGTGGAAACGGATGCGCCAGATATGGCGCCGCAAGGCGAGGCAAACCCGCGCCCGCTGCAAACTGCGGAGGGCCGGGTCGTGAATCATCCGGCCAATCTCGATCTCGCGTATACAGCGCTGGCGGAACTTCGCGGCTGGACCCGAGAGGAGACCGAAACGTTGGTCGCTGCGAACTACAGGCGTCTATTCGGCGAGTTGCCGGGCGCTTGAAACCGCAGTTTTCAAGGCGCCGCCTTGCCATTCCGTTATCTGCCCGCTACGCCCCTCCAACGCAGTGACGACTTTCGCGCCAGCCGATTATCTCGACTTAAATCGCACGGAGCACCGGATGCTTTTCGACCACGCAGTCAATGTGTGGGACGCCTTGAAACAAATTCCGAGCTACCTGCAGTTCCGTCTCAAACCGCAGATCCAGGGTCGCCTGGTCGGCAAGCCCTTCGTGAGCGGCGCCGTGTTTATCGGGAGGGGAACAGTGATCGAGCACGGCGCGATGATCAAAGGTCCGGCATGGATCGGCGAAGGTTGCGAGATCCGCAATGGCGCCTACATCCGTGAGAATGTGATCGTCGGCAGCGGGTGCGTCATCGGGAACTCGTGTGAGTTGAAAAACTCGATCATTTTCGACGAGGCGCAAATTCCGCACTTCAATTACGTGGGCGATTCGATCCTCGGATTTCGATCCCACGTCGGCGCGGGTGTCGTGTTGAGCAACGTGAAACTCGACCACGGTGAGATCACGGTTGCAGGTCCGAACGGATTCATCCCGACGGGACTGAAGAAGTTTGGCGCAATCCTCGGTGATCGCGCTGAGATCGGATGCAATTCCGTGCTGAATCCCGGCAGCCTGATCGGGCGAGACAGTGTGCTGTATCCGGGCACACAGTGGCGCGGGGTTTGTCCCGCCAGCAGCATTGTGAAGACGCGGTTTGCGGCGGAAGTGGTGACGAAGCGGGGATAGCTGGGAGCGGATCAGCGTTCGTGATCCGGGAATCCTCGGACCTATTGCGGGCAAAGAGATCGGAGGTCAGAAATCAAAGGTCGGATCCAGGGGGCTGAACTCTGATCGCCGCCTTATATCTCCTGTCCGCGCAAGCAAGCTGGCGCTCTTCCGGCATTGCACTGCAGGAATCCTTTAGATCCTTTCGAGAAGGGCTTTCCGTGTAGCCTGCAGGATGCGCAACGTCCCCGGAGGAACTTTCCCCGTGAGTTGCGCGGCGTGCAACGTCCCGGAAAGTGCTGTCGGCATAGGCTGCACGGCGTGCAACGTCATGGAAAGTGCTTCCGCATAAACTGCACGAGCTGCAGCGAATGCCGAATTCCAGTTGAGGACGATGTGCGATTTCGCCGCCTGATCCGTCGGCCATTTCTGGCCGACGCTCTAATCGTCAGCGAGTTCCCATGTTCCGGCGGTGCTGGTGCCTTGGAAGAACCCGGCGGCGCGGTTTTCGGCCTGGATGATCACACCCGCGAGTTTCCGGACGATCTTTCGACCGGCCTCGGTATCCGTGTAGGATCCCGATACGGAGCCTGTGCTCTTGCTCAGTGTGAGCCGCACGCGTTCCACGTTGGGGTCCGGGAAAACGAAGGCGCTCCTTGGGGTGATCGTTGCGGAACGCGTAAACGTCCCAACTTGGATTGGACCAGTGAGGGTCAGCTCTGGCGACGCGATCGTGATGACTGGAGCAAAGGAAGACGGCGGGGTGTAGCGCCAACCGCGGCCGTTCACGAGCATCTGGAAGCCGCCCGGCCAGAACGCTCCCTTCGCTTGGAGCGGCTTGCGCCAATCGAGAGCGCCCGTAATTTCCGCAGAGGTTACCAGGACCGGTCCCGCCATGGATCCGGCAAAGGGATTCTTGGCCACGTACAGCGGTGAGTAAAATGCCGCGGAGTCGGCGTTGTTTAACCAAGCCGAGCCTTTCAGCGTCGCGCCATCCGGCAACTTGCCCTTCCAAGCCATGGAGCCGTTTACGCCGATGGTCACTGTCGCATAGCCCGGGGCGGTCAGGTCGTTCGGAGCGCCCGTGCCAGGTTCGAAGAGCATCGTGTATTTTCCCGCGCGAGGCGACGGAGCGTTGCGGGAGTGGACCGGAATTCGCGAGACCTTGCCCGAGTAGTCGAATGCCGGCGGCACCGCCGCGTGCGCAGCGGTTACCTCGATTTCCGAGTATGCGCCAACATAGTTCAAGGTGAGCGCAACTGGCGTCATTCCCCGCCGAGTTACGGACACATTTGCCTTCAGGTTGATATCGAACGCGCCGCGGAAGCTGTGCTTCAGCCCGAAGTATTCGAGCGTTCCGGTGAACTTGCCCGTTTTGGCAATCACGACGGTGACTCGTCCCGGGTAGGGATCCGTGGCAGGAGCGGCGGGATCAGGGCCTTCGAGTGCTCCCTGGTAGGCGCCCGCCTGTTGTTTCCAATCCAGCGGCGCGAGCGCTACCGAGTTTGATGTCGCGCTTCCCGCGGAGTTCGTGACGACCACATTGTAATCCCCGAAGTCGGTCGCCGTGACGCCGAAGATTTGGAACGTCGCGGAGGTGGCGCCGCTAATTTCAGTCGTTCCCTTTCGCCATTGAAATGACAGGGGCCCAGTGCCCGCCGCTTCGACGGTGAATGTCGCCGTGCCGCCCACCAGGACTGTCTGCGGGGCTGGAGGCACCGTGATCGTCACCGGCGTATTGACGAATACCGTGGCAGCATCGCTCGTAACCGGCCCGACCATGTTCGAAACGACCACGCGGTACTCGCCCGCATTGGCCGAAGTGGCTCCGAGAATCTGCAAGCTCGGACTGGTCTCGCCATTGATGGGCTGATTACCAAACCACCATTGATAGGCGAGCGGACCGGTGCCGGTCGCGGTGACGGAAAGATTGATCGGATCGCCGGGATTGATCGTCCCGCCAATCGGACCCTGCGTGATCTCGACTGGGTTGTTCACGAGCAATGTCGCGGCGTTGCTCGTCACGGGCCCGACGACGTTGCTCACGATCACGTCGTAATTCCCTTCGTCGTCCTCGGTGGCATCAAACTGCAACTGCACGCCGGTCTCCCCGTCGATCGGCTGTCCATCCTTGCGCCATTGATAAGTGAACGGTTGCGTGCCCGTAGCCTCGACTGTGAACGTCACTGTGACATCGGGATTAACCGTCTTATCCTGGGGATGCGTGGTGATCTGCACCGGAACATTCAAGCTGAGTGTCGCCGCATTGCTCGTGGCCGAGCCAACCACATTCGTGACGACGACGTCGTATGACCCCACGGTCAACTCGGAGGCTTCGACGGCAAGCGTTGCTTCGGTCTTGCCCGCGAGGTTCTGCTCTCCCTTTCGCCACTGGTAAGTAAACGGACCCGTTCCGCTGACAATCACCGAGAAGGTCGCTGTCGCTCCAGGATTCGCCGACTGCGAATGCGGGTGATCGGTGAACGTGACCGGATCATTCACGCTGACGGTCGCCACATTGCTGATGGCACTGCCCGCGACATTCGTGACAACGACATCGTAATCGCCCTGGTCATTCTCCGTTGCCGAGAGAACACTGTAAGACGCGCTCGTTGCGCCGGGGATGGGCTGATTGCCTTTGCGCCATTGGAAGGTCGGCGTCGGGGTACCAGTGGCGGTTACTTGCAACGTGAATGGCTGACCCGGATTGATCGTGACGCCATCCGGCTGCTGGCCAAATGAGGGCGCGATATCCTGGTACCCGACGGATCCGCCATTCGTGTAGCTCGCGCGCCATGAGGAAGCCTGCCCCAACTGCGTCTGGTCAGTCGTGGCGATATCGAGGGATTTGCCGCCTCCATCTGTCGATGGGTACCACGTGTCCACGTAGCTGAAGTCGAATACGAGATTCCCTGCCGAATCCCGTAGCACGAGACGCTCGGTGTCATTCGCCAAACCGCCGGTGCCTTCGCCGACGATGGGAATGGTATTGCCGTAGAGCGTCTGGAAGGCGGCGATATTGTTCGTGGCCACGCAATACTGACCTGGGTCGAGCACGACGTTGCCAAACGTCAGCCGGGTGTCCCAAGGCTGTCCACCCTCGAAATACGCCCCCGCAACGTTCAGCGGCGCAGTGCCGATATTTCGCATCTCGATGTACTCCACGCCTCCTGCCGCGGGGTTGTACATGATTTCCGTGACGCGCAGGTTTTTTACGAGGTCCGAACTGGTGGCCGCATTCGTCACCAGGAAGTAGTCGAAGGCGACACGCACCGTTTGCGCAAAAACCGGCGAAGCTGTGCCTGCGGCGACAAAGATCCCGCCGTTGCCAACGGCCGTCACCCCGGAGCGGCTTGTGAGTTGAACCCACGAGTCGTTCACCAGCCGCTGGAATGAAATGTTTTGCCCCTCGCGCACGATGCGCAGCGTCCTGGGTCCGCCCGCGTAGGCCGAGGTGCCCGCCTGTGCCTGGAAAGTTCCGCCGTTGAATGAGCGGAAGAGCTTAAATGTGGTTCCGTTCTCCAGGCCGAAAGCGTATTTCACCGGGCTGCCGGTTTCCGTGGTCTCAAACCAAAGTCCGGTGAGGAATGTTCCATACTGCGGATTCTCGAGGGAGAAATCGACTTGCAGGGTGAAGTCGCCGCTCGGCATGGCGCGCGTGAAGAGCGGGAACGTTGGGGTGAGATGGGTCAGCGGACGAGGCGCGGAGTTCGTCACCTGCACCACGAGTTGCCCCGTCGTTTCGTTGAAAGAGTACCAGTTGTCTGGCGAGTAGTTGTCGCGCAGTTCGGCGTTCGCGACGGTGAGTCCCTGGAGATAGTCTCCGCCGAAGGGGTCGAAGTCGGGCGCCGCGTAGGCGTTGAAGACCCGGCTGATGCTTGCGGTCTCCGAAGCAGCATCCGTGACTTGCAGCGTCACCGTGTAGCTGCCAGCCGTGTCGAATATGAGGTTCCGCTTGCCAGATTCGGGGGTGCTGATGGTGACGCCCGTAGAGGGCGTCACGGACCACGAGTAAGTCAGAGGCCCTGCGGCATCGGGATCATAGCTCCCAGTGCCGTCGAGTTGCACGACTTCGCCGAGCACCGCGTTACGCGATGCGGGGTTTGAGACGATCATCGGAACCGGCGGCGCCCCATCCGTCTTGGTGATGTTGAAGTTCACCGGCGAACCAACCGGATTTCCATACATGTCCAGCATTCGGAAAACGAGGTTGTTTACTCCCGATTTCAAGACGATGCCGGCAAGGTTCCAATTGGTTTCAGTCGTCCAATTGAGAGTCGCGTTCGGTTGACTCGCGCAATCGACTTTAAACGCCGTAGACGGCGCCGTTCCGGCGATTGTGATGACGTCCAGCGTCGTATTGGCGTTCGACGAGGTGACTGAGAAGGTCGCGGTCAGCGCCCCACCGATGTACGTTTGAATTCTCGACGCCCGATTCGTGGACCAGGTCTGGTACACTGACTTGTTCGCGACGTAGGCGGTGGACGCATTTTCCTCGGCATCCAGCCAGGCGGAAATGCGCGGGCCATTCGCGCTATACGCATTCAGCATTTCCGTGAGGAAATAATTCACCTGCCGCTTGATGTACGGTTTTCCGAAATAAGTCGGAATCTGCGCCAGCCCGCCGATGGGAGAGTCATTGAGATGGCCGTCCTGGAACGCCAGGTCGCTGTCCCATTGCAGCATGGTCCACTTATGGTCAGTGGAGCGCTGATACATGTAGCCATTCTTGCCGCGATTCCCGGTGAGCGTGTCCCAATCGGCAGCATATCCGCGGACGGCGGCGTAAGCCGTAATCGTCCGGCTGTCCGCCATCCGATCGAGGAACTCGAGCGTGCTGCCGCCGCCATTATTGGTCAGCTGCTTCGTCCATTCGATGAAGCCGCTGTAGTCGTATTCAGCTTCACGGGATTTCGGGATGAACTGGTTGTGGTAAGCGGTGGGATTGTCCGCGCCCTGGCTGTCTCCCGTCTTGTACTGCCAGGAGCCGTCCTGGTTAGCCATGCGCGTCGCCCCATCGTCCCCGATCCAGAACTTGTCATCCATCTCATAGAAGATGCCGTTATTTCCGTTGGGCCAAATCCGTTCGAGCATGTCCTTGTCGAACACCTCGTTCGTCTCTTTCACCGCGTACGCGTCGCTGTTGCGAGAAACGCGGCAGACTTCGTTTTCATTGGCGGGGACACCAAACAGGTAGAGCCAATACCGCACAATGCGGTTGTGAAGCATGCTCCCTCCGGAATCGTTGTCCCAATAGAGCTTTTGCTTTCCGCGGAAGGGATTGTCTGTAGGGAGCGAGACTCGGCCGCGCGAGAGCAGATTGTCCGATTGCCGAGTGAACGGGCTGCCCGTCTTGCGGCAGGAGGATCCATAGTAAATATCCGTGTCGTTCGAAATGAACGTGCAAGGAAAGTAGTGCCCGGAGAGCAGGGGAAACTTGTAATTGAACTTCGCGGTGTTCCCCCCGGTGCCGCTCTGCTGGCTGAGGGCGTCGAGCCAATACTGCGACATCACGATGCGCATGCGGCGCAAGTCGGTGCTGCCCGTCGAGGCAACCGCCCACAACCCCGGCATCGCCGCGCCTTTGCGCGGGAGTTCCGTGACAGTGGCATTCGACGCTGTGGCGCGAACGTAAAACTCCACGATGGCAGATCCCGTGTAGCCAAACGTGGAGGGAACGATCTGCGCCGTGTAAATGCCGTCGTTCGCCACCGCGTCACCGCCGGTGCCGTTGTCCGACATCACCGTCGTGTTCCATGTGCCGTTGGCGTTGATGTTGTCCAGGCGATGGATGACCTGCACGGACTGCAAAGGCGTGAGCGACGAAACCCGCGCAGTGACGGTCACGGTCTGCCCATTCGCCGGGACTGCTGGACTGTGGCGAAGCGCGGTGACCTGGGCGGAGGGATTGGCGTTGAACGCCGAGTTCGCAGCTCCCGGAGTGCCCAGGTTTGTCGGAATCGGAATGGCGATCGTGCCGCCCCATGTCGTGTCCCAGCTCTGCGTCACGAGCCGATTCTTTCCCCAGACCCAGCGTGCCTGGAACTCGAGGG
Source organism: uncultured Prosthecobacter sp. (assembly GCA_966125105.1). Taxonomy (GTDB): domain Bacteria; phylum Verrucomicrobiota; class Verrucomicrobiia; order Chthoniobacterales; family Chthoniobacteraceae; genus SXWH01. Next base: position 9,439 of record CBHXZU010000018.1, on the reverse strand, counting down.
TGTAACCGGTGTTGAACGTCATGCCGGTCGCGTTCTTTTCCATGTGGTTGCACTTATTGTCGCCGTGTCCGTCAGCGACGAGGTGAACTCCTTCCGCGTCGTGGAAGGTTCCCCAGTGCGTGCCGCGTGCCTGCCAGCCATCCACATTGTTGTTGTTCAGCGTGGTGACTTCGCCATTCACGAAAAGGTTGCCGCTTCCGCTGGTCGGGCGGAGCACCAGGTTCTTCAGGATCATGTGCGAATCGCCGACTGTCCAAATGCGGATCTCATCGTCGGTTTGCCCACCGTTTGTTGTGCGCTGGTAATTGCCGCCGTTGATTGAAAACGTCTGGAACGTGCTCTTCGTGGATTCGTTGCTGTCTTTCCACGCGCTGCCGACGCTGTTGTCGGTATTGGGATTGATCAGCTCGAGCGAACTGCCGTTTCCGGCCGCGAGTTCCGGCCACTCACCGCCGAAACGGTAATCGACGGCGTTCACCAGGTTGCCGTTTTCATCGTCGAGCTTCAGCATCTCGCCATTGTTCGAAAGCTGCCCGTCCCAATTGCCGAGCGCGGTAAGCCCGGAGTAATTTGCGTTCAAGTAGGCGACGTTTGCGCCGATCACGAGATAGCCGCCGGGCTGAATCGTCGTCCCTGCCGGGATCGTGAAGTTCACGGCCTCTTTCAATTTCCAGCCGCCGACATTTACCGGCTGCGAACCACGGTTGTAGAGTTCCACGAACTCGCCGTCGCGCTGGTTGCTCGGCGGATCGGCCATGATCTCATTGATCACAATGTCCGTATTGCGCTCCGGATCGTTCTGCGCGTCGCGCGTGGAGACGGTGCCGTTATACCAATCCTTCCCGCCGGCGGGGAACTTCTGCCAGCAATCGCGGCCGAGCTTGCGGGTTATTTTGATCGCATCGCGCGCATTGTTGTTCGAATCGACGAGGTAGAGCTTTACCTCACCGTCGCCATTCGTCCCGAAACCGTTGGGGATCGAAATGCTGATCACTGCTCCAGGCGTGACGTTCGCGCTCAGCGCAACTTTGTCCGAGAAGTCGTTCTTGCTCGCGACGGAAAAGCCCGTGGCCGATACCGTGGTGGTCAGCGAATCGTTGCGCAGTTCGACCCAATCCACTCTTCCATTCGCGTCGAAGTGCACCTCGTTTAGCGTGAGTCCCGTGGCAGGAAGCGCCGGATCCGCCAAACCTGGAGAGCCATTGACTGCCGAGCTCACGCGCCACACGCGCCAGTCGTCGATCGCCTTGTTATCCGTCGCGAGAACGATGGAATGTCCCGCGCCATCGGCTGCCACCGGCCAGCGACCGCCATCGGAATATTCCACCGTGCAAAGGATGACGTCGTTTTTGTCTTTCAAAGTCACCCGCTCGCCTTCGTTCGCCAGGGTGCCTGCGGTCCAGGGGCCGAAAATCCGCACCCCCGCGGGGATGCTGGGATAAGCAGTTCGCGTAGTCGCGGAGGACGCCGCGCTCACGATGATTCGCTCGAACGGCTGGAGGATGTGCGCTTGGGGCGAGCTCGCGTTGAAATCCGGGAAGGTGTAGGTAATACCCGCAGAAAACGTCCACTTCGCCATGTCGAGCGGAGTCGCCGTTATGTTCGAAATCTCGATGAACTCAGGCTTCCCCGTCAGGGGCTGGTACATGATCTCTGAAAAAACGACCTGCTCCGCTCGGGCGAAAACAGTCAAGAATACGACAACCAGAGTGCTGAGGAGTCTGCGGAAATTCATGGCGGATGGGAGCCGTACCATAACTTAAGTCCGTCACCTGTAAACCGGAGGTAGTGACAATTTTATCACGACCGTGTGAAGACTTTGCCGACCCGCAGCAGGCGGGACGACGGGCTGTTATTGCATGCGCGCATTGGCGCGCGATACAGCGGAATACCGGGTCAGGATAACCGTTTCCGAAGGCCCCGAGGCATCGCTGGTTACAGCCGTCTGACGGCGCTTTGCCGATGCTACGTTTATGAAGGTCTGGATTTGCATTTTGTCCCTGTCTGCAGTGGGACTGGTTGAAGCTGCAGAGCGCCCCGCGCGTGACGCCAAAGCCATCGAGGAGGCGACCGCCCTGCAGGTGTTTTTGGATCGTGCCAATTTCGGTCCTGGAAAAATCGACGGTCATTATGGTGACTTCACCAAGAAAGCGCTCGATCGCTACCGGAAGGCGAGGGGAGACGGCTCATTTACTGCCGCTTCCCCAGCGAGGCAGGAGCCCGCGTCGGCGAGCACAGCTTCGGCGCCGTCTTCCGGAACCTCTCGAGCCAATCCTGAGCCCGCCAAAGCGCCCGCTGCCTCGACGAGCGCGGAACTTCCCGAGCCCTCGCCCCTGGTCTCGTCGGAACAGCAACCGACCACCGATAAGCGCGATTCTCGCGACAAACGCGAAAAACCATCGGTTAATCAACGCGAGGAGAAACAGAAAAAGACGGACCTCAAGGTCGACGCTTCGGATCTCGATCTCGCGAGCATCGGCCCTGTGTTTGTCGATTACACCGTTACGGAAGCCGATGTTCAGGCCGTTGGCGAATTGCCGGGCAAACCCGCCGAAAAGGCGAAGCTAAAGTGGCTTCCTTACGCCTCCGCTGCGGAGGCAGTTGCCGAGCGCTTCCATATGGACGTCGATTTCCTGGAGGAACTGAACCCCGGCAAAAGCAAAAATCTGCGCGCGGGCGATGTCGTCAAGGTGCCCAATGTCGAACCCTTCGAACTGAGCAGCGTGAAAGATCTCAAGCCCGGCGCTGCCATGAGCGGCAAAGGCGCGAATGCCGAGGAACCTGCCGACGTCGCGAAGGGCGACAGCAAAGAATCCAATAAGGGGAATGATCGACGGGAGAAGAAATCGGAGAAGTCCGATGCACCGTCCGCGCTTTCCATGCTCGTGAACAAGGAAGAGAACATGCTCGAGGTTCTCGACGGCGGCCGAATGATCGCGGCTTTTCCCGTGACGGTCGGGTCCGATGAAACCGCGTCGCCAGTCGGGGAGTGGAAAGTGAAGGGCGTCGCGAAGCTCCCGGAGTTTCGCTACGACGAAAAGATGCTCAAGGAAGGGGAGCGCGGCAGCGAGTTTCATCTCCTGCCGCCGGGTCCGAACAGCCCGGTCGGTGTCGTCTGGATCGCGCTGAACAAAAAGGGCGTGGGGATCCATGGTAGCGACAGCCCGGATGCGATAGGCCGGAATGTCAGTCACGGCTGCATCCGCCTCGCGAATTGGGACGTCGTGAAAGTCGCCTCGATGGTGAAAGCCGGCGTGCCCGTAACGATCCGCTGACGTGCTGCAGCTGCTGAAACTTGCCAGCCCGATGCCCCGTCCGGCGAAGACCACTGCTGGCTCACACAGCATGGAACGCGAGCCTGGAGAACCGATTCGACCCTCGTCCGATCTTGAGAAACGAGCACAGCGCCGGTCCCCTTCGGCGCACCACTGATTTCGGCTGAGACGATGTCCAACTCATTCAAACCAGGCGCAGTTCTCATCGTGGACGACGAACCCGCATTGCGCGACCTGATCGCGCGGGTGGTGGAATCCGTCGATTGTCATGCCCTGCAGGCGAGCAATGGTGCCGAAGGTCTCAGTGTTTTTGAAGCGCATCACCGCGAGATCGCCGTGATCATCAGCGACGTGAATATGCCGGTGATGGACGGCTTTGCCTTCATCCGAGCGGTCCGGGAACTCGCTCCGGCGGTGAAAGTGATACTTTCTAGCGGCAGCCTTGCTGCGGAGGAACAGCGAGTGGCAGCGTCGTTGCGAGTGACAGCGGTTCTCCCCAAGCCTTATACAGCAGGGCAGCTCGCCGAATGTATAAGGTCGGTAATCAGTGGTGGTGGCGAGTGACCTGAGAGGTCAGGACTCGCTGGGCGAAGTCCGATGGGCCCCATATTTTCATAGGACCCATGCCCCACTGCCCCAGCGCCAACCTCGTCGTCCAATCTTTGCAGGGAAAAGTGCAGCCAAATGTCCAAACGCGGCGCATTCGTTCGTCGTGAGTTCGAACAACCTGCAAAACCAAATGAGCACACAGACCCAAGCCACCGTTCAACCCTACCTCTTTTTCAACGGCCGTTGCGAAGAGGCCCTTGAGTTCTACCGCAAGACCCTTGGCGCGGAAGTCGAGATGCTCATGCGCTTTAAAGACTCCCCTGAGCCCCCGCAGGAAGGGCAGGAGGGATGCGGTGGCGGAAAGATCGATCCCGACAAAGTCATGCACAGCAGTTTTCGCATCGGAAATACGACGGTCATGGCTTCGGACGGCCGGTGCACCGGGGCGACGAACTTCCAGGGCTTCTCCCTTTCCATCTCTCCGAAATCCGAAGCAGAAGCCGACCGCATTTTCGCGGCGCTGAGTGAAGGCGGAAAAGTGGAGATGCCGCTGACCAAGACATTCTGGTCGGCGAAGTTCGGCATGCTGGAAGACAAGTTTGGCATCGGCTGGATGGTGAACGTTGCGCAGTAGTTTGTCTCCGGTCGGAACACTTCGCGCGATCGGAGCCTTCAGAGAACTCAGCCACGCCGGTGTCCAACCGAGGCGCCGGGGTGGCGTTTCCTGATTCTGCATCAACCCATCGCGCGAAGCGTCAAACACCGTAGCGCGGGCTGCCCAGCCTGCGTGGGAGGGAGCGCGGGCGAGTAATATGTCCGCCAGCATTCCCGCCTCCGTTTCTCCCCGCCGTCGTCTGCGGAAAAGCTCCTACTTCCCCGTCGCCGGACGATGTTTGTCACTGACGCTCAATTCCGAGTAGCGAGGCGTAAACTCCTCCTTCGAGGTGCTGATCGCCGCCACGCCGCCTAGCGTTTCTTCTTTCCACGCGTCACTGAGTTCCTTCGGCGCCAGCGGCACCCACTCATGCCCGTCCTGGCTCACCGCGCCTTGGAGGATGTTGCCCTGCCTTTCGAGCCGCAGCCATGTCGGTTTGCCGTGTTCCAGCGCCGCATCGCCCGTGGTTCCGATCCGCTCGAGCTGACCATCCACCCGGATCTCGAAGTTTGTATACGCCTTCGGCTCCTCACCGGGCCATTGCAGCGTCGCGCGTTCGAGCCGGACGTAATTCCGCGCATCCGCAAAAATGACCAATCCAGCTCCCCGATACCCACTGCGTCGTGGCTCCGTGGATTCCTCGCCGGGCTTGAACTCGCCTTCCACTTTCACCTGCAAAACAAAGTTTCCGGCGAGTGGTCTCAGCACACGCGGTGCGGTGGAACTCTTCAATTCCGAACTAAGGTCATGCGGCTTTCCGCCAGGCACGGCCAGAACGAGCGCTCCTTCTTTTACGGCAAACTTGCAGTCGCCCGCCAAGTCGAGCGCCGTGCCCCAACCTTCCACCTTTTCCCTTCGAAGCTGCGGCTCCGCCTTCTCCTGTTCGAGCGCAGGTTGAGATTCCGGTTTATCCTCAGCGACAGCGAGGGCCGAAACACAGCACAGTAGGAACAGAGGGAGGTGTTTCATATGCTGGGAGAGAAGGATGGAGCGAGCTGGCGCACTGGCAAGCCGGAAACGGCAATGCCCTGCGCGCCGTCGCGAATAGACGACACGCGCCCCGGCCGGCGCTCGGGCCCGCGTTAGTTCTCCGGAACCGACCCTGGAATCATCAAAACCCTTCCATCACTAGCCGGACTTCCACAGCACCACCCGCAGCGGCACAGGTTCAACCCGACTTCACGCGACGCTCGACGCCCCGCATGCACCGCCAAATCGCCCCGCTAAACTGCCTCGAACCGCTTATGGAATTGATCCGCGTTCTGACAGGGATGCTCTCCGCGCCGAACGCTCAACCACAAGTTAGCCCACCAACTTAGTTTTTGAAAAGGCTGCGTTCTTTAATGACTGAGCCTTCGCAGGTGACCAGGATTCGCGCGTCCATTCCAATAAGAATCCGGCCCGGCACTGTAACATATTTGCCGCAAGACTTTCGTAATGAAGTTTTGGGTCTGCTGTAACGCATGGCGTCTGTCGCGACGGACCAAAGGTCCAGCAACATGCCAGCCCAGGGCAGAGCGAAGAATGAGCGACGCCCTGGGTATGCCGAAAAATCCCAAAGCCCCGTAGGAGGCGACACATCAGCGCCGCAATCGGGAATTCGATACGAGCCGCGTCATTTCGCCTTCTCCCATCTCCAAACGAACCCGTCCTCCGGATCAACCACCTCACCGACCCGCTGAAAACCGCACTTGCTCAAAACCCGCGTTGAAGCGTTCGACTCCGGAAGCGTGTGCGCCCGCACCACGCGAACGCGCGGATCGCTGAATGCATATTTCACCAGTGCCGCGGCAGCTTCAGTGGCGTAACCCTTGCCCTGCTCCTCGGGATCCACACCGTAGGCAATCTCCACCATGCCCTCTGCGTCCGGAGGCCCTTTGAAACCACACCTGCCAACGGTCGTGCCGCTTTCACAGTGCTTCATTCGGAACCCATGAATCCACGGATCAGCCGGACTCGATTCATCGAATAGCGCCAGCCAAGCCGCCGAAACCGCCGCCCTTTCTTGCGGGGGCATCTGCGCCACGTAAGCCCGCACCGACTCACGCGTCTCGCCAACCAATCTCAGTTGCTTCGTGTCGATCGGGTTCATGTGCAGCGACCCTGCGCAACAGGATGGCGACGCACCACGCTACGCCTTGCCTCCTTCGCCTTCTTCGACAAACGCCCCCTCATGCTTCGCAATTTGCTCCGCCGGCACAAACCATGGAGCATGTTCCGCCCAATAAATATTCGCCTGTGGCCTCAACCCCGGATCTGAATCCAATGTTCCGCTCGGCACGACCCAGAACTTTCCATTGCGGCTCAACTTCGGCACCGGTGAACCACAACCCCTGCAGAACCAGCGCGGGAATCCCGGATTCTCCTGCGTATCCACAAAGCGTTCGATGAGACCCTCGCCCTGCGTCCATCGGACCGAACCCTCGGGAAACGCCAGGTTCGCCGCATGAATCGACCCGCTCGACTTCTGGCATGAACGGCAGTGGCAATAGAGGAACTTAAACGGAGTTCCGGTGACCTCGAACGCTACCTTCCCGCATAAACAAGACCCTGTGAGTGGCTCCATGTCTTTTTGCCAAACGAATCAAGCTCACCGACAGCATCGCGCGAGCAGAATCTCCGTCGGAAACGAGCACGCGTTCTGTGACTGCGCACCCGAAGCGCGAGGTGAATCGCGCGAGGGAGACCAGACTAGCCGGCCAGCGCAATAGCCGCGAATGCGAGGATCAAAGATAGCGCCAGGGAAAGTTTCACGAGATGCGAGTAACGGCTAAGTGATATGGGCTGTAACCCTACGCTACGAGAATCTGCCAGGAATTCTTCCCAAAAAATCCAACGAATCCCGTCAATCCTGTCTCAAAGTGTTTGCGGGATCCGGAAAACAATTTCGGCAACCGCTAAGCGTCAGCGACTCGCCGTCGGCGTTTGCAAATTCGGCACACGGGCATAGCCGACGAACTTGGCTTTGCTCGTAGCCTTCGGGAGCTTGAAGTCAAAAACGCTTACACCGTTGCGGCGAATGCCGGCATAAGTGCGGCCATCGCTCGAGCCAAACATCACGGGAAGTCCGGTCTGCTTCTCGCGCCCAAGATAAATCATGATGTGCGAAATGGGCGGATCGCGTTTCACGTCGTAAGTGCCTTCCCAAAACATCATGTCGCCGGGACGCAACTCCGCGAGCGAGGGATCGTCCAGGCTTTCCGGACGCACTTTCTGCAGTGCGCCGGCCTTTTCCGCCCAAAGGTAAAAGCCCGTGCTGTCCCGTGGCACATCGGTGAGGCCAGCCTGGGTCAGCAAGTATTGGATCACCCCGCTGCAGTCGATCCCGCCCGTCGATGGATCCGCCGAGCCAAACTTGTAGCGGAGATTCCGCTTCGTCAGTTCCAGCGCGCTCTGGATCAGCCGTTGCACCTGCGGCGGTTGATGTTCGAAATCCTGCAGATCCGCCGTTGCGAGCGTGACCACCGGTCCCGTGCCGCGCCAACCCTTCGCCGGCTCCTCGCCGGCATTGTCCACCGGCGTTTGCTCTTAGCCCGGTTTCAGCGCCTTCATAGTGCTCACGTCCCGCGCGGAAGCCTTGGCCAGCTCCGCCCGGTCCGTGCGGTGCTTCGGAACGTCCGGCAAAACGTCGCCCACGATTTCGACCTCCGCGCCGGGAATCAGCGTTGGCTCTTGTTTGGAAGTCGGCCCCGAAGGATTGGCGGACGCGATCATCGTCCGCGGAGGTTCTTTCGGTTTGGGAAGCGGCGTGAAAGGCTTTTGCTCGGACTCCGGCTTGGCCCCTGATGCGGGAGTCGATTTCGCATCGTCTTTTTCACCCGCGGCGGGCGCTTTGGACGCTCCTTTCTTCGAAGGCGGATCATCGGACGCTTTCTGCGCCGCCTTGCGCTTGGCCGAGGCAGTCGCCGAATGCTTGGCCTTCTCCGTCTTGGACTTCGGAGGAACCGCCTGGCCGCTCGCAGCCGACGCCATCAGGGCAAGCACGAGAAACGGAACGCGCTTTTTCATGCCCCTTATTCGTCCAGCAACTCCTTTTAGCCGCATCGCTCGGTAATTCCATGAGCCGAAAGTCAATCGTATCTGATTGGGATTCTGGGGGATCCGAGTCAGGATTAAGCGGCGCCACGCCAGCCTTTATAGCATCTGCCGAAAGTAGTTTCCGCTTCCGCAAGCACGCTTGCGCCAAGGAGCGGCGATCTCCAGGTCGCCGGAGGGGGATCGCGGGTGCGGAGCCCACGCCCGATCCGGAAACAACTTTTCGCAGTCGCTATAAGGGAACGATGAGCCGCGGACTGGCTCCGACTTGGCGAGGAGAGACGGCTCCCGATCGCCGGAGTATCCTTTGCATTGCTCTACACCCAGATGGCGTTGCTCTGCGCCCGGATGGCGTTGCTCTGCGCATCGATGGCGTTGGTCTGTGCATCCATGGCGTTGCTCTGCACAAGGATGGCATTGCTCTGTGCGCCGATGGCATTGCTCTGCGCACCGATGGCGTTGCTCTGCACACCGATGGCGTTGCTCTGCGCACCGATGGCGTTGCTCTGTGCAAGGATGGCGTTGCTCTGTGCAAGGATGGCGTTGCTCTGTGCACCGATGGCGTTGCTCAGCGCTCCGATTGCATTGCTCTGCGCACCGATGGCCGCTCTGCGCACCGATAGCGTTACCCGGCCCTCCGATTGCATTGCAGGCCCGGAGGGCCGACCACAGATTAGCCGGTCGGCGTAAGCCACCGGAAATGCCGCCAAGAACCGGATAGCCGCGACGGTGGCGTAAGGGCCTTGAGCTCAGGGCTAGCTTTTTTTTTTGCCTTCGGCCCGCCGGCGCACTTGCCGGATCTCCCGGGGTCACGCTGAACTCACAAAGATGTGGGCGTCGCTCCACTGCCACTAGGTTAGGGAAGCGGTCGGGTGATAAAGTCGGTCATCCTGATGGAGCTTCAAGCGACTGAAGGACCCCGCGC
>CBHXZU010000017.1:0-21492 GCA_966125105.1 uncultured Prosthecobacter sp. | reverse complement strand
GTTTGGCCAATTTACGCGGGGCGTCGCTCAGTCTTCGCTGTGCCCTGGGCTGGTATGTGGTTGGGCCTTTGCCCCCAAATGTACCGTGGCAATAGGTCGACGGCTACGCTTTATGGGTAATTCGAAGGGGCCTACGCGCTGGGAGCTTTCTTCGCGCTCTATCGAGGAGCTCTTCCAAATGGGCCTTTCCCAGAGACTTTACTTTTGCGGCTTGGATGTCCGTCCGTTCGATTAATCTACCCAAAATATTCTAGCTTTCCGTGGCTGCGGCGATTCATGTTTGGGACGATTCGCCGTGCGCGGTGAAAGTGTTGTGGCTTTGCGGCCTGTCGTTGCACCCCGCGGCATTTACGGCTTGAACCCACGTCCCTGCGCGCATCGGTTCGCATTCTTACAGTTCGTACTCGCACATGAAGTTCCGCACGCTCATTTGGGCACTTTGTTGTATCCTCGTCGCGATTCCCGCTTTCGCGGTCGATCGCCTGGTATTTCCCGCGAAGCCCGGCCCGGGGCAGGGGAAGCACATCGTTTTCCTCACCGGTGATGAGGAGTACCGGAGCGAAGAAGGACTCCCGATGCTGGCGAAGATCCTCAGCCAGCGCCACGGCTTCAAATGCACCGTGCTTTTCCCGATGGAGGCGGACGGCACGATCAATCCGGACAACCAAAAGTCGCTCGTCGGCGCCGAGGCGCTCGATACGGCGGATGCGATCGTGATGCTCCTGCGCTTCCGCCAGTGGCCGGAGGCGGACCTGAAGCACTTCATCGATGCCGTGAACCGTGGCGTGCCGATCATCGGCCTGCGCACTTCCACGCACGCCTTCACGGGCGCGGCGAACAAGCCGTTCAACGGCGACTTCGGCAAAAACTACTTCGGTGAAAAGTGGGTGAGCCACTGGGGAAGCCATAAGAGCCAGGCGACGAAAGGAGTGATCGAGCCGTCGGCGAAGAATGAGGCGATCCTGCGGGGAGTGGCCGATGTTTTCGGCACGAGCGATGTGTATGAAGCCTATCCGCCGGCCGACGCGAAGATCCTCCTGCGCGGCGCCGTGCTCGCGGGGATGGCCCCAGATAGCGCGCTCGCGGATTACAAAAAGAAACGCTCGTCGGACAAAGCCGAGCAGGGCGTGAACGATCCCATGATGCCGATTGCGTGGACGCGCGAGGTGAAAAACAGCGCGGGGAAAACGAATCGCATCCTTTGCACGACGATGGGTGCCGCGACGGACCTCACTAATGAAGGGCTGCGTCGCCTGGTGGTGAATGGCGTCTATTGGGGACTCGGTCTCGCCGTTCCGCAGAAAGCTGATGTTGCTTACGTGGATGGCTACGAGCCCTCGGCATATGGCTTCAAGGGCTACCGCAAGGGATTGAAGCCCGATGATCTCATGCTTGGAAAAGCGCTTGCGGCTGCGGCCGCGGCGGCACCGCAGGCGACCGCCAAGCCGGCGACGGGCAGCGCGGCCGATCTGCTGAAGCCCACACCGCGCCCGGCGCGCCCGGCTCTCGCGCCGAGCAAGCTTCCGCTCGAGTTCATCAAGGGTGAGCGCATTGCTTTCGTTGGCGGATCGATGGCGGAGCGCTTCAATCTCTTCGGCCACTTTGAAACGCTGTTGCAATCGCGGTTCCCCGAGGCGGGGCTCGTTATTCGGAATTTCAGCGTTCCCGCAGACGAAGTCTCGAAACGCCAGCGCTCGGATAATTACACGAAGCTCGATGATCCGCTGTTTGCCTTCGGCGCGGACACTTACTTCTGCTTCTTCGGTTTCAATGAGTCGTTTGCTGGGCCGGAGGGACTCGCGAAGTTCAAGGAGGACTACGCGAAGTATCTGGACGAACAGGCCAAGAACTATCCGCGTGATGATTCCAAGGCCGCGCCGCGCTTTGTGCTCATTTCGCCTGCAGCATTTGAAGGCTCGACGGATGGCTTCCTGCCGGATGGGAAGAAGGAGAACGAAAACCTGAAGGCCTACGCTGCCGCGGTGGCCGAAGTCGCAAAGGCGCGAGGCCTCGCATTTGTCGACTTGTTCGATGCCACGAGCGCGGTGTTTGGCCGCGAAACGGGGCTGCAATTCACGGTGAATGGCGCGCATCAAAACGACGCCGGCGACAAGGAGATCGCGCAGATTCTCGATCGAGGGCTCTTCAACACCACGCACTCAGAGGTTCCGAATTACGAGAAGCTCCGCGCCGCGGTGAACGACAAGAGCTGGGTGCACTTCCAGGACTACCGCATGCTGAACGGCTGGTACGTCTACGGCGGACGCAACACGCTCGATAAGGAGACATTCCCGCGCGAGTTCGTGAAGATCCGCAACATGGCCGCGGTGCGCGACGGAGTCGTATGGTCGCTCGCGCAGGGCAAGGACGCGAAGCCGGATGATTCCAAAACGGGCGAGCTCTTTACCCCCGCGACCGGATTCGGCACGAAGCCGTACTCCGAGCCGAAGGAACTGAAATATCTCACACCGGAGGAGGGCGTGGCCTCGATGAAAGTGCCTGATGGTTACGAGGTGCAACTCGTGGCCAGTGAGAAAGACTTCCCGCAACTCGCCAAGCCGGACCAGATCAACTTCGACAACAAAGGCCGCCTCTGGGTGTCGTGCATGCCGACGTATCCGCAATGGAAGCCTGGCGCTCCGAAGCCGAGCGATCGACTCCTGATCTTCGACAATATCGATCCGAAGACGGGCAAGGCGGGCAAGATGACCGTTTTCTATGACAAGCTCGCGTGCCCGACGGGATTCGAGTTTTGGAACGGCGGCGTGCTGGTGGTCGATGAGCCGCGGCTGATCTGGTTGAAAGACACTGACGGCGACGACAAGGCCGACCTCGTGGTGCACCTCTCGGATGGCTGGGCCACGGACGACACCCACCATACGATCGGAGCGTTTGAGTATAGCAACGGCGGCCTGCGGCATATGCTCGAAGGCGTTTCGCTCGCGACCGCCGTGGAGACGCCATGGGGTCCGTTCCGCCGCAAGAACGCGAGCGGCTGCTACATCCTCGATCCGCGATCGCAGAAGCTCCGGCATTTCCGCACGCCTGGTTACGGCAATCCGTGGTGCTACGTTTTCAACAGCTGGGGCCAGGGATTCGTCGGCGATGGCACGACCCCGCAGCAGCACTGGGACACCCCGCTTAGCGGCGTCGATTTCTCCGGGCGCCGCGGACTGAACCCGCTCTCAAACGGTGGTGGCATGCGGCCGAACGTGGGCAATGAGTTCCTGATTTCCCGTCATTTCCCGGACGATGTGCAGGGGCTCTTCTTCTTCGCCTGCGTGAACAACATGCATGGCTTCACCACGTTTAAGATGTTGGAGGATGGCGCGGGCTACAAGACGGTGCGCCGCACCAAGATGGTCGAAGGCAAGGAAGTGCCCGACGATTTGCTCGATTCGACCGACGTGAACTTCCGCCCGACGGATCCGCAGATCGGTCCGGATGGCGCGGTCTACTTTGGCGACTGGCATACGGCGCTGCTCGGTCACATGCAGTACTCGCAGCGCGACCCGGAGCGCGATCACTCGCACGGCCGCGTTTACCGGCTCGTATACAAAGGACGCCCGTTCGTGAAGCCGGCGACGCAGTTTGGCAAATCGGTCGCGGAGATCCTCGAGCAGCTCAAAGAATACGAGCCGCGCACTCACTATCGCGCGCGCCGCGAATTGCGCGACCGTCCGGCGGCGGAAGTCCTCGCCGCGGTGAAATCCTGGGTCGCGAAGCTGAACACCAGCGACAAGGAATACGATCGCCTGATCTGCGAAGCCCTTTGGGTACAGCAGGGATTCCACGCCGTGGATGCGGAGCTGCTGAAGAAAGCACTACGCCTGCCCACCGGCGACGCCCGCGCCGCCGCCACGCGCATTCTCGCGGATGAACTCGACCAGTTCCCGAATGCCGTGGAGCTACTGAAAGTGCAGGCTGGCGACGACTTCGCCCGCACACGGGTCGAAGCCGTTCGCGCGCTCTCGTTCATTCCGGAAAAGGCCGCGGTGGAAGCCGCGTTGGTCGCGGTGGAGAAGCCCCGCGATTACTGGACCGAATACACGCTTGAAGCGACGCTCAACGCGCTTGCCCCAGTGTGGAAGCCGCTGTTGCAGCAAAACGCGATCGCCGCAAACGCGCCGCAGGGACTCGCTTTGCTCAATACGATCGATGCGATGTCAAAACCCGGTGGCGCTTCCGTGGGCGCGCTGCGTCGCTTACTCTCCGGTGGCGAAATGCAGGAGAAGGCGCGCAAGTCGGCCATCGCGGAAGTAGCGAAAGCCAAGGGCGACGCCGCGAAGGGCCACGCGATCTATTCGCGAATCTGCTTTGCGTGCCACAAGGTCGGCAACGAGGGCATCGCTTACGGCCCAGACCTTGATGACGTCGGCGCGCGACTGAAGCGCGACGAGATCATCGAATCGATCCTCGATCCGAATGCCGCGATCGATCCGAAGTTCCTGACAACGAATATCACCGCTGGCGATGGCCACGCGCTGACCGGGTTCGTCACGGCGGAGACCGCGGATTCAGTCACCCTTCGCCTCGCGGGCGGAGTAACGCAGCAGCTCAAGAAGAGCGACATCAAGAAGCGCGAGGCGCTGAAGCAGAGCTCCATGCCGGAAGGCCTGGGCGGCACGATGGCGCCTGCCGAGTTCTTCGATTTGATCGAATACCTCTCGAGCTTGAAGGCCGGCAAAAAGTAAGTTGTCTGTGCCTATATGCGCGGCGACGCAAGCTAACTGAATCGTTAAGGGCGGGGGCGTCCCGCTATCTTTCACGGAACTTAGTTAGAAGAAATTCTCCTGAGGAGGCGGGAAATTGCTTTGTTATAAGGATTTGGATTTACTTCCTAGATCCGCGTGATAAACGGCTGCTAACATGCCCGACGACGAGAACCCAACGATCGAGCCAACCCCCACATGTGTCCCCACGCTGCTGCCGACACTTTGTCCGACAATCACGACTTTCGAGACTGCGACATTGGTTCCGACGGTGACTGTCACCGAAACGGCGACGATGATCCCGACGATGACGCAGATCGAGACTACGACGATGTATCCAACGGTCACGATGGTCGAAACGGCGACGATGATCGAGACGATGATCCCAACTTGCGCGCCATCGGGGACGATGCTGCCCACCACCTTGCCGTGAGCTCGGTCGCATTTAGGACGGTCGCCACTGATACGACGAAGTCTTAGTTCTCGCCCTGCACTTAAGTGGCGCTCAAGGATCGCATTTTTGTATCCATCGCCGGCTACCGAGACGCCGAGTTGGCGCGAACGATCCGTGATCTGTTTGGGAAGGCAGCCCGACCGAACCGACTAACGGTCGCAGTGCTCGATCAGAACGAGCAGGAAACGGCGTTGCCGGACAAGCCGGAAGGGGCGAAGATCGTTTACGAGCGCATTCATCCTTCAGAAAGTCTCGGTGCCTGTTGGGCGCGCTCGCGGCTGCAAGGGAAGATGGGCTCGGAGAGCTACTTTTTGCAGCTCGACTCCCACCATGTGTTCAAGCCCGGTTGGGATGAACTCCTCGTCAACGAGTTCAATGCCTGCCCCTCGGAGAACCCGGTGTTGAGCGCTTACCTTCCTCCTTACGAATTAGGGGAGGGAGGCGAACCAAAGATCAATGCAGCGGCGGCGACGCCAATGCACTTCTCCCATTTCGACCGGGATGGAGTGATCATCTACCGCGCTTATTCCTATGAGAGTGAGCCGATCGTCCCGCCACAGCCGGCGCGGTTCTTCTCCGGGCACTTTGCGTTTGCCCGCCGCGACTTCGTCGAGCGGGTTCCGTATGATCCGGAGCTCTATTTTTACGGGGAGGAATCCACGCTCGCTGCGCGCGCCTACACGCACGGCTTTGATCTTTTCCATCCCGGCCGCACGATCGCCTGGCACCATTATATTCGGCAGGGAAGGCCGAGGCATTGGGATCCCGAAGACAAGGGTGGCATGACGGGAAGCGGCTGGGTGAAGATGCAGCGGCAGGGCGTGATGAAGTATCACCGGATTTTCTGCATGCTCCCGCACGTTTCCTCCAAGGATGGGCTCGGGACAAAGCGCCGGCTTTCAGATTACGAAGCGTGGGCAGGTGTGGATCATTACTGGCAGGTCACGCATAAGCGAACCGAGGACAAGCAACCACCGCCCGCTGCGCTCGCTCCCGATTGGACCGTTGCGGAGGGTCACTTAACGCGCCGCTCTCTTCGCGTGGAATTGCCGCCGCTTGCTTCGATTGACGCGCGGCCGGCGCGACAGGTGCATCTCGCAGTGATGGACGCGACACCACGCGATGGTGCCGCTCTGCGGGTTTCGCCAACTGAGTACGAGGCGCTGCGACAAACTGGATGGAACGTGGATGCCCGCTATCGGTCGGGTCCGCTCAAGCTCGTGGTCTGGCCTCTCCTGGAAGCGAAAGAGTGGGGGAACAAGCACGAAGCACCACTCGATCTGGATGGGACTACTGCCCCTCCGAAGGGGCGAGCGTCTTCCAAAAATCCTTCACCTCGTGCCGCGGCGCCCCGAACGGGTCGCAGTCGTAAGAAAGCTTCTTGAGCCCAGGGTGCTGTTTTAGCGTGGAGAGATCCGTGGCTGTGCGCGGGAGAACCAACGATTCCAGGGTCGGAATCCTTGCGAGCGGACTGACGTCCGTGCACTTCGTATTATCGATCCGCAGTTTTCGGAGCGGCACGGATGCGAGGGGCTCAATGTTCGAAATGCTCGCGCCATTGAGGTGAAGTTCGGAAATGCGGGCGCCGGCGAGAATGTTCAGGTCAGAGAAAGCAGGATCGTTGACGATGACCTTCCACGTTCCGTCGGGAAGCTGCGCAGGAGGGAAGGTGAGGCTTTTTCCATTCGCCAGCGTCCTGAGCCACGACATGTCGTGCAGGTTCGCGAAGAACTCGGTCTTTGAGCAGATGGGCTGATTCCTTCGCTGATCGTACGTGTAGGCGATGCGCTTTAAGTTCGGAAGCGATTGGAGTTTCTCCACGCCGATCGCATTCACGGGCAGGAGCACGTCTTCGAGTTCGCGTAGCTCCGTGAGGACACTAATGTCGGAAAGCGCTGGGCATTTATCTGCGTAGATCACCTTGAGCGGCATGCCGCGCAATGGCGCCAGGTCGGCGACGGGAGCGGACGCCATCCAAAGTTCGCGGAGCTTCATCCCTTTCAATGGAGAAAGGTCGGAGATGTTGGTCTCGCTGATTCCAAGCCATGTGAGCGGGAGATTCTTCAGCCCGCTGAGACTCGTCAGCCTCGAACAAGATGTGACGTGCAAAATGCTCACCGTGGAGTCCGCGAACATGGAGAGATCCTCGATGGGTTGCTTGAGGATCGTGACCGACCATGTCGAATCCGGCAGGCGTTGGCTGGTGAACTTGATGCCGGCGGCGCGGAGTGGACGGTACCACCGCATCATTGACTCCCAGGATCTCCAGAAAACTTCGACCGGCTCTGCGGTCTCCGGATTGGAACCCTGCGGCAGCGTGCAGGTGAGTCGGCGCAACCTGGGATGATTGCGCAACTCCTCGATCCCCTCGATTTCCGCATGGGTCATATCGAGCGGGTTTCCGGGAAGGACGAGCGTCTCGAGCGATTTGATCTCACCAAGGATCCGCACATTACTCACATCGCGGGCGCCCGCGATCATCAAGGACTTCAATGGAAGAGCGCGAAGGAAGCCGAGATCTCCCAGGCGCGCGCCCTGCAGTGAGAGATGCTCGATCTTTGTTTCTGAAAGGGGAGAGTAGTCGGTGATCGGCGTGTAAGAGCACTCGAGGATCTGCAAGGGCATCCGCTTGATCGGCTCGAGATTCGTCACTCGCGTGGTGCCGATCTCGAGATGGACCAGGTTCAAGCTGCGGAGCGGGGAAATGTCGGAGATACGGGTCCGTGCCAGCCCGAGCGTTCGCAGAGGCAGCCTGCGCAAGGGCGACAAGTCATTTACTCCCGTATCCCGAAGCTGAAGGTCTTCCAGCGCGGTGCATTCCGAGAGCGGTTCGACTGACATGATGGCGGTGCCCGTAAGATCCAGCTTCTGCAGCGTGCGCATCTTGCGGAGGCACTCGATCGATTCGATCCCGGAACACCCGCTCACATCGAGGCTGCGCAGTGGCATTTCGGCAAGCAGGCTCAAATCGTTCACCATCGTGTTGCGCAGATCGAGGTCGATGTTCCCATCGTCACTCATCTTCAGGCGCTGTTCGATCGGTACCCTTGATGGGTTCGTGAGCGACGCCAGGCGTTCGAGCCAGACCTTGCGCTGAATGTCATTCGCGTCGCCGAGTGCCCTGGAGACGGGAAGGAGTTCCGCATTCGGTCGGCTCTCGATCACCATTCGCTCCTTCAGTTCCGCGAGCGCCGCGCGGGGAAGCATTCCATTGCTCTCCTTCGGCATATCCGCCAGTCGATCGCACAACGCCACATTGGCCCGGGCGCTTGTGTCGTCAGGCGAAACTGCAAGGATGCTTCGGTAATCGCGGGCCGCGTCTGCGAATCGAAACTCGCAGCGAAGCAGGGAGGCGCGATCACGCAAAAACTCGACCGACTGAGGCTGCAGTTCGATCGCGTAGCCCAGCTTCTGGATCGCATCGTGAAACTTTCCGAGCGTCGCGAGTTCGCGTGCTTCGGAAACCAGCGATGGCGCCATTGCTCGCAATTGCGTCAGCGCGGCATTGGCGCGACCGGCTTCCTTGTTTGCGCGAATCGCCTGCCAGGTGGCGACTCCGACGCCCGTCAGGAGCGCGATCAACACGCAAACCGCGGAAATTACTCCCGTCTTATGACGCGTGACGAAACGGCGAAAACGATACGCCTTGCTGGGCGGACGCGCGGTTACCGGCCGGCCGGAGAGGTAACGTTGCAGGTCGGCCGCGAGGTCGTTTGGAGTTTCGTAACGGAGCGTCCGATCCTTCGCGATCGCTTTCATGACGACCCAGTCGAGGTCACCCCGCAAAAGCTGGATCAAGGCCGTGTCATCGATCTGCCGAGCGCGGGAAACTTGCATGCGCTCATCGCGATCCATCGTGGACATCGCCGTGGATGGGCGCTTCGGGTCCTGTTCGCGAAGCACGCGGCGGAACTCGTCCAGATGGCAGTCGCCGTATTCCTTTGGATCGAACGGCGGTCTCCCCGTGAGCAATTCAAACAACAGCGCGCCCAGCGAATACACGTCGCTCCGCGAATCGATATCGAGCCCGCTCATGCCTGCCTGTTCGGGAGACATGTAGGCCGGCGTGCCGATCATCTGCTCGTACTGCGTGTAGATCGTCAGATTCGTCAGCCGCTGGGGCTGCGTCGCTTTCGCAACGCCGAAGTCGATGACCTTCGGATCAGCCGCGCCGTCATGGTAGGAAACGAGCAGGTTCGAAGGCTTGAGATCGCGATGCACGATGCCCTTTACGTGCGCGTGCTGCACCGCGCGGCAAACCGTGATGAAGAGCCGAATGCGTTCATCCGTGGTGAGGTTCCACTGGTCGCAATAGTCGGTGATGCGAACGCCGTGGACCAATTCCATCACGAAGTAAGGGCGGCCGGACTTCGTCACCCCGGCGTCGAAGACCTTCGCGATGTTTGGGTGATCCATCATCGCGAGGGCCTGCCGCTCCTGCTCGAAGCGGGCGATCACCTGCTTCGTATCCATGCCCATCTTCACGATCTTGAGCGCCACCCTGCGCTTCACTGGCGATTCCTGCTCCGCGACCCAAACCACGCCGAATCCGCCTTCACCGATCTGCTCGATGAGTCGATAGGGCCCCAGGTGATCGCCGGGGTGCTCGGGGATTAGGGAGGCGATCCCACCGCTGCTGATCGGGGGCGCGTCCGGAAGCGGCATCTGAGTTTTAACCCCCGCGAGCCGCTGCTCGATGCGTGCGCGAATCCCGGCATGGCCACGGCACGCCGTCTCCAGGTAAGCGACTCGCTCGCCGGACGAAAGCGCGGCGGCGACTCCGACGATCTCCTCTTCATTGATGGTCGGCGAATCTTCCATAAGGGGCGCCGCGATTCATAAACATGCGATTGCGCCTTGCCGAGAGAACTTTGCGGTCTGAATCCTATTGGACGAATTGGAAGCGCCTTGGAGTGCATTGGAGTGCATTGGGATTCCCTTGGGGCATGACAGGCTCACCCGGAGGCACGTCTGGATCACGGTGAGGCCGTCTGGTTACCCTGAGGCGTGTCTGGATTACCAATGGGCGCGCTGCGGCGAACGCGAGTTTCTGCGATCCGGAACATCCTTCCGCCGCTTTGCATGCGCAGCAGTTCTGCTACGAAAAGCGAAAGCGCGGTGAAGGCTCACGATAATATCCTTTGCTCGCTCGAGGAAGTTTTCGGAAAGAAAGCGAATGCTACGCTCATTGCTCGTTCTCCTCTATGCTCTCCTCACCTTTGCAGGCGCGCAATTGAGCGCTCAGGAACTCGATCCGCTGCTCGCGCCTCACGCGGAGCGCTACAATGCCGAACTCGAAGCCCTGCGCAAAACGCGGAAGGTGGAGACCACCCGGCACGAGACTGAATACGCGCAGAAGCTCGATGCTGCGATCGCTGCAGCAAAAGACGAAGGGACCATCATGAAGCTCCGAAAGGAGCGCGAAGGCGTGGTAAAGGGGATGCTGGTCCCGGCGAATCCCGTCGGGCTACCAGAGGACGCGATGGCGGCCCGAAAAGCATTCCTGAATGGCGCGGGCAAAGCGTCGTTGGAATTCAATGCCGCCAGGAAGAAACTCAACGATGCGTATCTCAAAACCCTCGCTGGTCTTGCGAAACAAGCTCGCGGAAAGAACGCGCCGAAAGGACTGGCTGCGCAGGTCGCCGAGGAGAAGCGCCGCGTGGCGGCCGAGAATTGACCGCTCGAGCATACTAATTCGAACGTCCCTACGGGATTGACTGTCTGTCACGAAAGCTCTGGTTGCGGCATATCCGATCCGGTGCTAACGATCACTATACCGACCGCCATGAATACGCTCTTCCTTGCAAATCTGATGGGACCGCAGGGTCTTCTGATCCTCTTCGTCCTGTTGCTCCTTTTTGGGGCGAAAAAGCTGCCCGAACTCGCTCGCGGCCTCGGTCAGGCGATTCGTGAGTTCTCAAAGGCCAAGAACGACATTCAGGATGAGATCATGCGCGAGCCGGCTCCGCAGCCCGAGCGTCCGCGTCAGATCGAAGCGCAGACCGTTCAAGCTGAACCGATTCAAGCGCAGCCCGCGGCGAACACCCAACCGGTCAACGCCCCGCAGCCGACCACGACGCACCACGCGTAATCGGGTTCGAAGAAAAGTCTTTCAAAGAGGCTCGCCAAACCGGCGAGCCTCTTTTTTTGTCTGCGTCCCATGCACCGAATTGCCGCGTTCCTCCTTCTGCTCGTCGTGGTCCTGCAAGCGCAGGAGCGGGATCTCACGAAGGGGATCATCTTCTGCACTTACAATGTGCACAATTACCTCGGCGAAGATCAGACCGCGCCGCCCGATAAACGAACGAAACCCAAGACGCCCAAGGAGCTGGAAGCCTTGATGTCGGTCATCCGGGACATTCAGCCGGATATCCTCGGCGTGTGCGAAATGGGATCGGAGGCGATGTTCTCCGACTTCAAAGCGCAACTGGCCAAAGTCGGATTGGAATATCCGCACGGCGAATTCGTGCAAGCCGGCGACCCCGACCGCCACGTGGCTTTGGTGAGCAAGTTCCCGATTGTGGCTCGGAATTCGCAAACGAAAGTCACGTTCACGATGGATGGGGTTGAGCAGGACATGAAGCGCGGGATCCTCGACGTTACCATCCAAGTCACACCGGATTACCAACTCCGCTGTGTTGGCGCCCATCTCAAGTCGAAGCTTCCAGTCCCAGAGGGCGAAGCATTGCTTCGCCGGCACGAGGCGGCCAAACTTCGCGCGCATCTGGATGGGATTCTTGAGGCCTCACCGAAGGCAAATCTCCTGTGCTATGGTGACTTCAACGACACGAAGAACGAGCCAATGTTCCAGGAGATCGCCGGTGCCCGGAATGCGCCGGGATATATGGCGGACCTTTGGGCAAAGGATAGCCTCGGCGACCGTTGGACCCACTATTGGCGGACTGCCGATCAATATTCCCGATTTGATTACATCTTCGCGAATAAGGGAGTCTGGCCGGAAGTGCGGCGCGACACCGCCACCGTTTACCGTTCGCCGTATTGGTTTGAAGCGAGCGATCACCGGCCGGTTTACGTCACGATCATTCCCGTGGAGAAGCCGTAGGGACAGAGAGCAAGCGGTCAGAGGCGGGGATCGAAAGTCAGGGGCGCTAGTGCGCTTCGTTGGGCGATTTCCCGTAGAGAAAAAGTAGAGCGGCCCCGAGTCGGGCTCTCCATGCGGTGAGCGTATGGTCGGCGCCTTGGGCGACATTCACCATAAACTCGCGTCCCTCTGCGAACTTCTTCGCGGTTAGCGCGGCGGTGATCTGTGCCTGGTAGGCACCCAAAGTCGCATCGCCACCGAGCGTGCCGTGATCGAAATAAATTCTCTGGTGCCGCGGGCGGAAGCTCTTCTCCGATTTGATTTCTCGGACGAGATCGCATTCTTCGGGACCATCGGCGCTGAGATCTTCGTAGTAAGGAGATTGGCAGGCGAAGCGGCCAAACGTGTCACCATGGCGAATCGCCATCCAGAGTGCGAGCGCGCCGCCGAGTCCGAACCCCAGCACCCCGGTGTGTGGCGCGTCCGATAGCGTTCGTTCGCGGCAAAAGGTGTAATCGATGAATGGCTTCAGATCGTGGACGACGAAGTCCGCCATTTTTGGCCCGTCGCATTGAGGCGATAGTTCCTCGTCTCGCTGGCCGAACTCCGGCCGATGGCAGATTCCCACCACGATCAGTTCGGGAATGGAGCCGGCCTTCGCCAGTTTGCGCGCCCAATCATCCACCGCGAGCGTTTCGTTTTCCGGCGTGCTCAGGGCAGCAATCGAATCCTGCGCGTCGAAAACGTAGAGCACTGGATGCCGGGAGGTTTCGTTCGCCAGGAAGCCCGGCGGAAGCCAGACGTAAACGCGCCGGTGTTGCTGCAGGAGCGCGGCGTCGAGTTCCACTTCGATCGCTTTCCCATAAATGAGCTCGTGCTCGATCGGCAGCGCGTCTTTCCAATGCTCGACATCGATGGAGAGGTCCAGGTCGTGCGCCATCAAATGCTGGTAATTCAGCACCGGGGTTCCATCCGCCCAGGACTCCTCGGTTTCCCACGTGCCGCGGGTGACTTTGAATTCCACGAGCCCATATGGCAGATCGCATGCGCCGCGAAATTTCCCGTCCGCTCCGCGCTCCAGCGTGAGTCCGCGCTCCGGTCGCCAGTTACCCAGGGCGGGATCAGTTCCCACCACCACCACACGCTGCCGGGTAGGGTCCGCTGGCACGCTTACTTCGAATGTAAGACGGGGCATGAGAGCAGCATACCACAGGTTCCGATTTATCGCACGGTTCCGTGATGCGAGCGACCTTTCCCATTGGCGGCGGCGTGAATGGCGCTAGCATCTGCGCCCATGAAGAAGTTCGTCCGCGGCTTCGCTGCGCTCTCCCTTCCGCTGTTCCTCGCTTCTTGTTCGAAGAAGACCACGACAGTAGTCGAGCAGCAGCCACCGGGCGCGGAGGCGGGGGAGGCGGGATCCACGGCGCCAGCCCCGGAGGGCGCCACAGCCGCGCCATCGCCCGCTGGCGGCGCTCCAGCGGGGACGCGGACGCCCTCAGCACCAGTCCTTGCGGATGATAATCCGCTTCTCGTAGGCCTGCCGCCAGAAGACCGCGCACATTACGAGGCTTGGTTCAAGCGGTACAGTCTTTCGCCCGATCCGGAAGTGATGGACCGGGACCCGGACGGAGACGGTTACAGCAACCGCGAGGAGTTCCTCGCCGACACGAACCCTCGAGATCCCAAATCCATGCCGGGCGTCATGGATACCGCTTCGCTCAAAAATGTGAACGAAGTGACGGTTCCCATGATCTTGCGCGAAGTGAAGGGCGGAAAAGCGCGAGTCCAGCGAACCGACACGAATGCCGAAGAAGAACTCGTCTCGGGCTCACAGCCGAAAGGGCTGCCCTACAAAGTCACCGCCGTTAAACATGAGGTCAAAGCCGACAAACATGGGGTCTTCACGGATGTTTCAAACGTGACGCTGGAGAACGTAGGCACGAAGGAAATGGTCACCTTGATCCGCGACCTTCCGGCGCGTAGCAGCGAAACGCATGCGGTGGTCGTCGGTCCAAATGGACAGGAGAAAAAAGTCCACTTGGATGAGACCGTCGAAATCCCCGGAATGCCCGGGAAACAATTCAAGGTGATCGAGCTCCGGGCCGATCAGGTGCTCGTGGAAGAAGTGGATACGAAGCGAGCATTGAGCATTCCGAAGAGGTAGGGCGGAAGAGCAGGTTTCACCGCAAGCACTCGTCGCGACAAACACGCTTGCGTGGCCGCGCGCCGGCCGGACCTTCTGGTTCTTGGAACAACGAGATCGGACTGCGGGTGCGGAGTTGCGCAATATGGCAACCGCTATAACCATTCCAGAAATCGACTGAGCGGTTTGAACCGACTGACACGCCCCGGAACCGTTACAAACGTTGTGACATTCGGGCCTGAATGATGGTCCGGTCCGAGTTTTCGAAGGTGTTCCGATCGGCGAGAGGCGCGGGACGAATTGCTGCCCCACTTGCCCACTTCCGTTATTCCCGCTGCCGATTAACTATGGACCGAATTGTCATGGGCGGAAGCACTTGCCCAAATTGCCGCTTGCCCGTTTGTGGTGGAGTTGTTAGCGCAAACCCCACTGGTTCATCGCCAGGTTCCCAATGCCACCTCCGAGTAATCCCGTGACGTGTCCAAACCCAACGCCGTCCGCGAGGAGACTGCGCGCATTTTCCTTCGACCCCAGCCTTTCTACGAGGCTCGACACGCGAGTCGTCAATGAGCGCGTTTTCGAGATCCGCTGGGAAGACGAACTCAAACCGGGCCCGGTTGGGGCATACCTCGAGGTGATGGATTACGATCCGGCGAGCAATCGCTGGTATGAGCCGGTGGATTTGGATGATCGTTTGCTCCTGGCGCAGGATGGTTTGCCGCCGGACGCATCGAACCCCCGCTTTCACCAACAAATGGTCTACGCCGTGGCGATGACTACGATCGCGAACTTCGAGCGGGCATTGGGACGTCCGGCGATGTGGAAGACAAAACGGAAGGAGCAACCAAGGAACAAGGGAACGACCCGGAAACCGCCCATTGAAGAATGGGTTCCGCGCCTTCGGATGTATCCGCACGCGTTGCGCGAAGCCAATGCCTACTACTCTCCCGAGAAAATTGGCGTCCTGTTTGGTTACTTCCCGGCCGGGGAAATGACCGCGGAACGCGAATACCCGGGCGGAATGATTTTCACGTGCCTGTCCCATGACGTGGTCGCTCACGAAATGTCACACGCGTTACTCGATGGAGTGCACCCGCGTCTGACCGAATGGACCACGCTTGATGGGCCTGCCTTTCACGAAGCCTTTGCGGACATTGTCGCGCTTTTCCAGCACTTCACCTTCCGCGAAGTGCTCCAGCACCAGATCGCCCGCACGCGCGGTGATCTCGAGACGGAAAACCTCCTCGGCGCGCTCGCGCAGGAGTTTGGCCGGGCTACCGGCACCCATGGCGCGTTGCGCGACGCCCTTGGCGGCGTGAATTCAAAAACTGGAAAGTGGGAACGCCGCCAGGCCGATCCCGCCCGGCTCGCGCGAACGCATGAGGCGCATGCCCGAGGAGCGATTTTGCTTTCAGCGGTATTCGACGCGTTTCTCACGATCTATCGCAGCCGCATCGCCGATCTTCGCAGGATCGCTTCTGGCGGCTCCGGCATCCTTCCGGAGGGCGACTTGCATCCCGACTTGGTTTCGCGTTTTGCCGAGGAAGCAGCGAAGACGTCCGAGCACGTGCTCACAATTTGCATTCGCGCGCTCGATTACGTGCCGCCAGTCGACATTACGTTCGGCGACTTCCTGCGCGCTCTGATCACCGCGGATCGCGATGTTTATCCGATGGACCGGCGCGGGTATCGCGTCGCATTTATCGACGCGTTTCGCAGTCATGGCATTTACCCGAAAGGACTGCGTTCGCTGTCGGAGCAGAGCCTGGCTTGGGATCCGGTGAGCGGAGATGCAAAGAAGACGAAAGAACTGCGGGCGGTCGCCCGGCGCCTGCGGAAATTTCTCACCTCGCTGAGCTTTGTGAGCGACCGCGAGAAGCGATGGAAACGAGCGTATGCCGAGCGGCAGAAACTTTGGACCTTGCTCGACCAAATCCTCCGCAAAGGTCGCGGAAAGACGGGCAAGCCGGGCGTCTTCGAAGAAATCACAGGCCTCGATTTCGACGCGAAGGACGCAGAGGAACTCAGCCGGCGTCGCGTCCACGTTTACACGCTATCTCCCGTGCAGCGTCCGGATGAAAATGGGCGGACCCGCAATCTCGCCGTGCTGACGTTGCTCCAGCGCCGTCGGAAGTATGGGGCGAACGAAGCACACACCCGCGATGCCGGCATCGACGTATGGGGCGGCTGCACGATGGTCTTCGATCTCGATCGCAACGAACTGCGCTACACGATTCGCAAAAACCTGCGCGACGATTCCGAGCGCGTGCAGTTGGCGATTCGAGCGCATTTGGGTGGAGACTCGCTTCCGTCGACCAACGCTGGCGAGCCATTCGCAATGCTACACCGCAGTCATCCACGCGGTTGACGAAACTTCGCGCCACCAACGACGTTCTATGCCTACTGGAGTTCACAACGCGGCCGGCAAACCGCCACCGGACCAATGGCGGGTTCGCATTCGCATGCATCGGCAAGGGGTCGGCGATTGTTTCCTGCTCACCTTTCCCACGGCGGGAAAGCGGGTCCACATGCTCATCGATTGCGGAGTGCTTCCCGGGTCGCCCGCCGCGCACAACCATCTCGAAGAAGTGGCGAAGGCCGTGCGAGATGAGGTGACGCAAGAAAACGGAAAGCTCGCGACGCTCGTCATCACGCACGAGCACGCCGATCACGTGTCGGGTTTTGAACCCGGCAAAGCCTCCGCTGCCGTGCTCGAGTCAATTCCCGTGGACGAGGTGTGGATGGCGTGGACGGAGAACCCCGCCGACGTGGTGGCACAGCGGCTGAATGGCATCCTGCAACTTCACGCGATCGCGGCAGCGATCGCTTTGCCCACGCTCAAGAAGGTGGCGGCGGATCCCGCGGCCGGTCGCTTCGCGGCGCGAGCGAGCCAATCTGCATCGGAAGACATTGTCGAAATTCTGGCGAACCGCGGTGTTCCCGAGGATCCCGCCGCGCTCCCTCGGATTTCCGGCGACATGGGCGTGGCTGGCAGCAAAGATTTCGCCGCCAAGATCGCCACGACGGTTCGTGCCGCCATGGACAACGCGAAGGCGCGAGTGCCCGATGCTAATTTTCGGAAATGCCTACCGGGCGAGGTGCATGCAATTCCTGGGATTCCGAAGAGCGAAGTGCGAGTTTTCGTGCTCGGTCCGCCGCATATCGACACCTTGGACAAATCCCCGCGTCATGGCCCGAATGACGATATCTTCCACCTCGCCGGCGGCGACCTGGGGGCGCAGGCGAGGAGCTTCGCGATGGCGCTGTCTGCCCGGGCATTTGGCGCGGATAACGA
Source organism: uncultured Prosthecobacter sp. (assembly GCA_966125105.1). Taxonomy (GTDB): domain Bacteria; phylum Verrucomicrobiota; class Verrucomicrobiia; order Chthoniobacterales; family Chthoniobacteraceae; genus SXWH01. The sequence continues at coordinate 3,846 of CBHXZU010000017.1, read as the reverse complement.
GGCCTCTTCGCGGCCCTTCGACGCCAGTTCTGCTCCCGACAATCTCCCGGAATCCGAGTATCTGAAAGAGTTGAAGACCCGCTACGCGAAGGATTCCATCCGGAAGATTGACGACGATTGGATGGTCAGCGCGGGCGAGTTCGCTCTGCAGTTGGATTCGGCGACGAACAACACGAGCCTCGCCCTGGCCATCGAATTCGTGAAGACGGGCGAGGTGCTCCTTTTTCCTGGCGATGCGCAGGTGGAGAACTGGGAAACGTGGCGCAACGTGAAATGGACCGTGCCCAACGCCGCCGGCCAAACTGTGGAAGTCACGGGTGAAGATCTCTTAAAGCGGGCCGTCTTCTACAAGGTGGGGCACCACGGCAGCCACAATGGCACACTCGATGTGCATGGCGTGCAACTCATGCCGTCGACCGGCCTCGTGGCCATGTGCCCGGTCGTGCACGAGGTGACAAAGGCGCGGAAGGGCGACTGGAAAAAGATTCCGAAGGAATCGCTCTGCGAAGCGCTGAAGATCAAATGCGGCGAGCAGGGTTTCATTCGCATGGATGACCCCGCCGGCAAGCACGCCGGAAAACTCGATGGCCGCCTGCAGGAAACCGGCCTTTGGATCGACTACTACATCGTGTAGCGCGCCCCTGATCCCTGATTTCCGATTCCCAACGATATGCCCACACCCATTGCGACCAATCCTCTCGAAGAAGAATCCCGTATCGAAGACACCGTTGGCCTCTGCCTTTCAGGCGGCGGTTATCGAGCGATGCTATTCCATCTCGGCACCCTATGGCGGCTCAATGAAACGGGTCACCTGCGCAAGCTCGGTCGTGTCTCCAGCGTCTCAGGCGGCTCCATCACGGCCGCAACGCTCGGCCTTCGGTGGAAGGATTTGAATTGGGACGCCAATGGGATTGCGACGAACCTCATTGAAAAGGTGATCGATCCCGTGCGGGAAATGGGGCGGCACACGATAGACGAAGGCGCCATCCTCGGTGGCTTGTTCGATCCGTTCCACAGCATCGGCGAGAAAGTTGCCGGAGCTTACGATAAGTATCTCTATCACGGCGGCACTCTCCAACATCTCCCGGATGATGCTGCAGGCGAAGGGCCGCGATTCGTCATTAATGCGACGAACATCCAGAGCGGCGCGCTGTGGCGGTTCTCGCGCCCGTATATGGCAGACTACAAAGTCGGACTGGTCGAAAAACCCGATGTGCCGCTGTCAACCGCTGTGGCCGCCTCGTCCGCTTTTCCACCCGTGCTTTCGCCCGTGGAACTCAACGTGAAGAAATACACGTTCCTCGCCGACGCGCGAAATACGCTCAATCGGCCACCATTCACCGAAAAAGCTGTCCTCAGCGATGGCGGCGTTTACGACAACATGGGAATGGAGACGGTGTGGAAACGTTGCCGCACCGTGCTGGTAAGCGATGCCGGGGCTGCGTTGCCCGCGGAAGAATCGCCCGCCTCGGATTGGGCGCGCCATTCGATCCGCGTGCTCAACGTGATCGACAACCAGGTGCGCAGCTTGCGAAAGCGTGAGCTCATCGCTGCGTTCGAGGAAGACAAGGAACACACGGGCGCGTACTGGTCGATGCGCAGCGACCCCGCAAAATATTCGGCGAAAGACTTGGTGACGCAACTCGGCGGTTTCGATGCAGCTCGCGCGGCTGCGCTAGCCGCCACGCCGACCAGATTGAAGGCCTTGGATAACGCATGGCAGGAAGGTTTGATCAATCTCGGCTACGTCCTGGCCGCCGTCGCCGTTGCCAGCCACGTTCCCAGCCCCATTCCCAATGCGCCATTGAAGTGGCCTTTCGGCAATCGCCTTTGAATCTCCTGCCCAAAGCGGCTTCCGGCTGCGCAGGCGGTTCCGCCGAGCAGCGGCGGTCTCTTGGCGGCTATCTTCTGCCGCGTTTGGAACCGTGGTGTGCCTATCGGACGCGGAGCCTGCGTCGGTTCGGAATCGCTCGCGGCAACGCTCAATAGCGATTCGCGTCCGGTGACTTGATGGTGCCGCTCGTTGCGCCGCCAGCGTTGCCGACTGCGCCGGAAGTATGCGGCCCGCGCCCTGCCCCTGTGGTAGCACCGCCGTCCCCTTCGCAGGCGGTGAAAGCAATGGAGATGATGGCGGTGATCGAAACGATTAGAAGTTTCATGTTGGGTTGGATTTCGCTGATGCGCCGCCATACAGCGGCTCATCATTGCGTTTTCGCGCCTCGGTGTTCGCCTGCGCGTAAGAGCTTTTGCTGATGAGCCTTCCATCGGTGACGGCAACGGCGGGTCGGCTCGCTTCGACGAGGGGCGGCGGGGACGCCGCCCTATCGGCACGCCCTCTGTGCAAAGCCGCGTCAGATACGCGCGGCGCTCGCCGTGAACCCGAGCCCCGATTTACTTTTGCCCTGGCGAATCGCCCGCCTTCAGGTCGACGATGCTGACGTTCTCCATCTCCTTCTTCTCGGAGACGACACCATTCTTCACACGCATCTGCGTCACGTGTTTAAAAACCGGATAACCTCCCGGTTTCCGCTCTCGTTCCGTGCTGAGGAGGTGCAGCGTGCCCGTGAACCAATCTGCGAAGATCGGCAACTCGCGCTTGGGAAAAAGTTCGGAGATAGGCACGGCTTTGCGATTCGTCAGCGCTTCAAAGGAAACGAGATAGAGCTTCGAATCGCGAATCTCCCAATCCGCATCGTAACCCTTCCAATTGCTCGAGCGCGGTGGATCAAATCGGGGGCGCGGCGACAGCGTTTGCAAGTGCAGATCGAGCGGACGCTCCAGGAGGTGCGCAGTCTTTCCGCCGGATCGGATGACGTCCTCTTCCTGCTCGGTGGCAACTGCTGCGCGAGTGGACATCACAAGAACCGGGGTGATCCAGTTGAGAAGATACTTCCAGCGCTTCATGCCTGGATCGTCGCTCAACAAGTTGAGCGCAACAAGCCTCCCAACGATATGCGATCGGGCCTTCGGCCCCCAAAGACGTTGTCCGCGAATGCAATCGCGGCTCCTACACAACCCAGTTGGCGAACCCCGCGTCGACTCCCGGTACTGGAACGTCGAATGGCGCGGTTTCCGGGTAGCACTCTCGCTCGATGCCTTCGTGGAAAATCTTCACTTGGAACTGCAGCGTCGACCCTGGTTTGGCGTGAATCGCCGCGAATGGAACGGCGATCTCGATGACGTTGCCCGTCGCGATTTGCCCGACTTGATGTTCGTTGCCGAGATGGTCTCTGAGTTGCAGCGTGCCTTTGGAGCCCCGGTGGATCGGAGAGGACTGCAAAATGTGCGGGCCTGGGGAGTGGATGACCACGACCACGCGGAACGTGTCCCAACGCCGCGGGGATGCCTGCACGACCAGTTCAGTCATCGTCGCGCCGAAGCGGAGCTCGCGCAAAAAACGATCATCCCGGAACATCGCGCCCTGCTCGCTTCCGGCGACGTAATGGCCGGCGCCAACCCATTCGAAGAAATGCGAGTCCCCGCCATCGAGATCCGGGGAAAGCAGCCGCCGCGGCTTCTTGTATAGCGCCACCGCTGTGCCGCCGATGATGGGGCGATCCAATTCCGGCGGCGGCACGTGTCCGCAAAGCGTGTAGACGTTCTTGAGGTGCTGGCGGAAGAGATCGTCGAAGAGCACATCGCAATCTGTCGTGAAGTCCGGCCCATACCACCAGAACCAGTCACTGCCTTCCGCCGCGTAGATCTCGCGCTTCGCCGCCTCGGCTGCTGCGTCGGTGACGTTTTGCCGCTCGAGGAAGTCCCGTGTCTGCCCGAGCAAATCCCACGCTCGATTCTCTTCTTCGTCGCCGATCCAGATGTCGAAATCGCTGCGAATCCACGAGCCGC
>CBHXZU010000016.1:0-21723 GCA_966125105.1 uncultured Prosthecobacter sp. | reverse complement strand
CCACAATCCGCAATCCGAAATCCGCAATCCGAAATCCGAAATCCGAAATCCGAAATCCGAAATCCGCAATCCGCAATCCGCAATCCGATTCACCCAAAAATCTTCTCTTCCAGATCCGGACGCGTCCGGAGGAAGAAGGCCGCGGCGATGGCGGCGAGGATGATGATATTCAGCCAGAACGTGGCGATTGCCCGCTTTCGGCCGTGCGCCCAGCGGTGTTTCTTCCGAATCTGGAAAAGTCCCCAGAGCGCAAGGAGCGCGCTCAACACATTGAACACGCCGGAGCCGGCGATCACCCAAAACTCCGTCGCATCGTTGATCCCTCCCTTGCTCGATAACGTCACCGTGGTCCCCTGCACGAGTAGCACCAGGCAAAACAGGCACGCCGCTAACGCGGCCCGGCGATTCAGCCCGTGCCGCTGCATTCCCGCGATATTCCACATCAACCCGGCCGCAGGGATGCCCATGAAGACGATCATGGTGAAGCCGTAGCCAAAGTAATCGACGATGTTGGCGAGCCCGTTCATGCCGCAAATGCTTCCAGGAACGCGACCTCGAGGGCGAGTTGTTCCTGCACGTTGCGTCCCGAGTTTTCCCGCAAGCGCTCAATCGCCTCCGCTCGCCGAAGAACATCCGCCGTCGAGCACTGCCCAGCCACCGCCTTGGTCGCCGCCGCGAACTCCGGGTGATCCAAATGCTCTGCTCCCTGCTGATGCCGCAGAACATCGGCCCACCATTGCTCGAGCGTTTCGATCAAAACCGATCGTTCGCTGCGATACCGCGCCTCGGCCAGCGCCGCATAATATTCCTCGCGCGCTTCCAGCCAATCGCCCATGGCATCACTCGTCTGCTTGTAATGCTTCTCCTCCGCTTTGAAGGCAGAGTCGGCTTGATCTTTAATCGTCTCTTTCGCCTGCGCGAGCAATGCCTGGAACCCGCGGGTCAGCGTAAGCGCCTGCGGCATGGTGGGCTGACGGAGCTTGGAAAACTCGCTCAGCATGCGGAGCAATTCGACTTGGCGCGCCGAGGCCACGCGCCGCTCGGTCGGCCGCAGGGGCACTTCGATACAGCGTGAAAGGATGGTCTCCAGCAACTGATCCGGGTAGCTGCTGACGAGGAAAAGCGTCGAGTTCCTCGGCGGCTCCTCGAGTGTTTTGAGGAACGCGTTCGCCGCCTGCTCCATCAAACGATCCGCATCGAAGATGATGCCGACCTTTTGCCCGCCGCTCATTGAGCGGAGTTGCAGTTCCTTTTCTAAACCGCGCACCTGCTCGATGACGATGCGCCGGGATTTCGATTCCGGCTCCGCGGTGTGGACATCCGGATGTTTCAGCGGATCGGTCTCGCGCTTTACCAGCATCCCAGCAAGGCGCGCTGCCAGTTCGCGCGTTCCGCTGCCTTCCGGACCAGTGATCAAATACGCGTGCGCCAGGCGATGATTGGCCTGGGCTCTTTGCAGGAGAGAAAATGCCTCGTCAGCGGTAAACGCCACAAATTGTAGATAGGCGAAGGTCCCTCCCGCGCGCCAAGCACAAACTGGTCGAGCCCTTCGGAAAAGGTTTGGGGCGGCGGCTCTGAAGTCCGCAATGATCCCCTAAAAGAACGCCTTGACCGGCGAGTAGCCACGCGTTTCGCGGTGCCGCCAAAGCCTTCGCGCCCGGTCTTGCGTCGTCCGCGATAATGCCTCCGCGCGTTGGGCCTGCGATCGAAAATCGAATGCGGGGAGCAGCGGAAATCCCACGGGCGCGCCGCAATCGCCGAAACACCGCATCGGGGAGCCCCGACCGGCGCGTTACGTACTAGCCGCAGAGGCAGCGGTGCCAGTTTTGCTACCAGCTAACGGCACGCCACACCTTCGATGAGCCTTCCAAATCGTAACAACCGCATCTTGATAATCGACGACAACCCGTCGATTCACGCGGACTTCGAGAAGATCCTTTGCCCTGATAGCGATTCTCACGCCGCGATTATGGAAGAAGCGGCGGCGCTTTTTGACCAGGTGGTGAGCACGCCCCGAGGTCAAAGCTTCGAAATCCATTCCGCCTACCAGGGAGAGGAAGGCTTGCGCATGGCGAACGCAGCGAACGCGGAAGGCCTACCGTTTGCCATGGCTTTTGTGGACGTGCGGATGCCGCCCGGATGGGACGGCGTGGAAACGATCAAGCGGATCTGGGAGGTCTGCCCCGAACTTCAGGTTGTGATCTGCACCGCGTATTCCGACCACTCGTGGGCGGAGATCATCGCGCAGCTTGGCGCCGCGGATAATCTGCTCATCCTCAAGAAGCCCTTCGACGATGTGGAGGTCCTGCAACTTGCTCACGCGCTAACCGAAAGGTGGACGCTGAGGAAGGAACTGCGTGGTCGCTTATTCGACTCCGAGACGCTCGTTCGCGCTCGCACCGCAGATCTCGAAAAGGCCAATGCCGAGCTGCGCAATGAAGTCTCGGAGCGAGAAAATGCGCAGAAGGCGCTCCTTCTGTCTGAAGAGCGATTCTCGAAGGCTTTCCGCTCCAGCCCACTGCCCATCTTTCTCCACGCGCTGAAGAACGGACGCTTTCTCGAGGCGAACGAGAGTTTCTTCGCGATGACAGGCTACAAGCCCGAGGATCTCGCCAGCCTCAGCGTTGGCGACCTTCACCTCGCCCATGCGATCTCGCGCGGAGAATTCGAGCCCGTTCGGGGCGCGTCGGGAACGATCAGGGACAAGTTCGGCGCGCAGCACGACGTTCTGATCTCGACGGAAGTCATCACGATTTGCGACGAGCCCCACATCGTCACGACCCTGCTGGACGTGACCGACCAGCGTTTGCTGGAGAAGAAGTTGAAACGCGCGCAAAAGCTCGAATCCCTCGGGCAGCTCGCGGCGGGCATCGCGCACAATTTCAACAACATCCTCGGAGTCATTCTCGGCCACGCGAGCTTGCACCTCCAAACAAGCAACGAGGCTGGCACCCGCCAATCCTTCGAGGAAATCGCCGAAGCTGCGGAGCGTGGCGCGAAGCTCGTGCGGCAACTGCTCGCCGCGGGCAAGCAACAGCGGAAAGAGGACGAGGCGTTGGACGTGAACGCGCTGCTTGTGCGGACGAAGCACCTGCTTTCTCCGATTCTCGGCAGGCATATCCAACTGAACTGCGAGCTCTCGGACGCGATTCCCAACGTCATCGCGGACCAAAGCAATCTCGAGCAGGTCGTGCTGAACCTCGTGATCAACGCCAGGGATGCCATGCCCAACGGGGGCACGATCATCCTCGAAACGAAACGCGTTCTCGTGGAAGCAGCGCACGTGGCTGCCCAACCGCATGCGCGTGCCGGCGAACATGTGAAGATCTCCGTGACGGACAATGGATGCGGGATGAGTCCAGCGACGCTGGAGCGGATTTTTGAGCCATTCTTCACTACGAAGGGCCCGGGATTGGGCACCGGTTTGGGCCTCGCCACCGTGCACGGCATCGTCGCGCAACACGGCGGCAGGCTCGAGGTAACGAGCCAGGTGGGTGCGGGCTCGCGCTTCGACGTGTTTCTTCCCGCCGGCCCATCACGCGTCGTCACGAAAGTCCCCGCTGCTCTTCGGCCTTCGGCAACTACAAGCGGGAAGACAATTCTGCTTGTCGAAGACGAACCGGGATTGCGCCGGATCGTGCAATACACGCTCGAAAACAGCGGCTACCGCGTGCTGGTCGCGAAGGACGGGCAGAACGCTCTCTCGATCTGGTCGGAGAACGGCGACGAGGTGGATCTCGTGCTGACGGACCTGATGATGCCTGGGGGACTAAACGGCTTCGACCTGGCGGACCGCCTGCGGCAGAGCCGGCCGAATCTCCCGATCATTTTCTCCACCGGATACGCTCCCGAGCGCGCGGCCCGACTGGATCGCTACGAGCAGGCGACTTTCCTGCAAAAACCCTACACCGCGGACTGCGTGCTGAGTGCCGTTTGCGCCAGTCTTTCTACTGCGGCTGAAGTTCAGTCGAAATTCACATCGTGATCCGAGCGCGCGTCCAATTTGCCATTATTGCGGCCGCGGCCACTCACGCCGCGCTTGCCGAAGCCCAGTCTCCGGATCTGTCGACGCTGAAGCACTTGAGCCTCGAGCAGATCATGGAGGTGGAGGTTCCCACGGTTTACGGCGCGTCCAAGCACCAGCAGAAAGTCACCGAGGCTCCGGCATCCGTGAGCGTTATTACGCGCGACGACATTCGCGTCTACGGGCACCGGACCATCGCCGACGTGCTTCGCAGCACGCGCGGGTTTTACGTCACTTCGGATCGCAGCGGAAATAACGTCGGGGTCCGCGGCTTCAATCGACCCGGAGATTTCGGCGGACGCATCCTTTACCTCGTCGACGGCCACCGGATGAACGAGGTCGCCCACGATAGCTTGGATGTCGGCACCCATTTCCCGGTCGACATTGACACGGTCGACCGCGTGGAGGTCATCCGTGGGCCCGGTTCTGTTCTGTATGGAAACAATGCGTTCTTCGGCGTGGTCAACGTCGTCACGCGAAAAGCCGCGAGTCTCAATGGGCTCGAGGTTTCCGGCGAAGCTGGAAGCTTCGACACCTATAAAGGTCGCGCGAGCTACGGAAAAGTTTTCAGCAACGGCGCCTCGCTCACGTTGTCCGGCTCGGCCCTGGACAGCCGTGGCGACGACCTTTACGAGCCGGCTTTTGATTCTCCCGTGACAAACCACGGGATAGCAACCGGCAAGGACCATGACCGAGTGTACTCAGCCTTGGGGACGTTCACTTGGTCCGGCTTCACGCTTCAAAGCACATATTTGCGGGCGGAGCAGGGAGTGCCAACGGGAAGCTACGGCGCGATCTACAATCGGCCCTATATCACGGAGGAAGAGCGCTCTTCCACGCGGTTGAGCTACGACCATACGTTCGGCGGCGACCTTTCCCTGCACGCCAGCGCCTATTGGAATAGCTATCGCAACGATGTTTCATTTCCCAGGAGTGGGCTATCGGCGTCCGGCCCGAGGAATGTGGTTTTCCGCGACACGACCAAGGCCGAGTGGTGGGGAGTCGATTTCGACCTCAGCAAACTGCTCTTCGATCGTCATCGCGTTACCATCGGCGCGGACTATCGTGACACGTCCAAACTGGAGTTTGCGTCCCGCGACCTAGATCCCGAGTACACTTTCTTTGGCTTGAGCACGAGCAGCACGACTGCCGGCGCATTCATTCAGGATGAGTGGAAGATCACTTCGAAACTCACGCTAAACGCCGGCCTTTCGTATGACTGGTTTGATACCTCCGGCGGCACGGTTTGCCCACGGGGCGCGCTCATTTACCAGGCGACGGAAAAGACGACGCTGAAGCTGCTCTATGGCGAGGCCTTTCGGGCGCCGACAGTGTTCGAATCACAATACGCCATTCCGTCGAACGCTGCCCGGCAGGGGCTCGAACCCGAGCAAATCCGGACTGTGGAACTCATCCTGGAGCAGTCGCTCGCAAAGAGCACCCGCGCCACGGCCACCGTTTTCCACAACGATATCAGCGACCTGATCTCGGTGAACACCAGCGCCAACGGCAGCCAATACTTCTATGCAAACTCCGGTGACGCGAAAACCACGGGAGGCAGCTTCGAATTGGAATCGGAGTTTGCGAAAGGCATTAAAGGCCGCGCCAGCTACACGCTGCAACACACGACCGACAAAGAAACGGGAGCCCGGCTCTCCAATTCTCCCGAACACATCGCCAAGCTGAACCTGACTGTCCCGCTGCTCTCGGAGAAAGTGTTCGGCGGCCTCGAGGTTCAATACGCCAGTGAAAGCAACAGCGCGCGCGGAGAACGGGTCGGCGGACATGTCGTCACGAACCTGACCCTCTTCGGACGGGAGATCCTCCCGGGCCTCGATGCCTCGTTCGGCATCTACAACCTGTTCGACACCGAATACGCCGACCCCGCCGGCCCCGAGCACCGCCAGTCCCGGATCATGCAGGACGGCCGAAGCTTCCGCGTGAAGTGCACATACCGTTTCTGATGCATTCTTCCCGTTCGCAATTCACGAAGCATCGATCGGCGAAGCAGAACTCGGCCTTCGCGGCTATCGCGCTTTTCACCGCCACCTCGCTCCAAGCCCAGGGAACGACTGATCTCACGAAGCTCAAGGAGCTGAGCCTGGAACAGATCATCAACATCCAGGTTCCGACGGTCTACGGCGCATCGAAGCACGAGCAGAAGATCACCGCAGCTCCGTCCGCGGTCACGATCGTCACCCGTGATGAAATCCGCGCTTACGGTCATCGGACGCTCGCTGACGTGCTGCGCAGTGTTCGCGATATCTACGTCACAAACGATCGCAACTACAGCTACGTAGGCGTGCGCGGGTTTAACCGACCCGGCGATTACGGCGGCCGCGTGCTAGTGCTGGTGGACGATCATCGGCTTAATGACCCTATCTACGAGAGCATCGGCGTGGGCCAAGAGTTCCCGATCGATGTCGATTTGATCGATCGCGTGGAAATCATTCGAGGTCCCGGCTCTTCCCTCTACGGGACGAATGCATTCTTCGCTGTGATCAACGTCGTCACGCGCAAGGCGAGCGACCTCAATGGAGCCGAAGCCTCCGCGAATTACGGCAGTTTCAATTCCTCAAAAGCCCGCTTCAGCTACGGGAAGGTGTATAAAAACGGTGTTTCGCTCCTCCTCAGCGGCTCTGCCTATAGCAGCGACGGGAACGACCTTTATTTCCGGGAATTCGATCAACCGGAGAACAATCATGGCCGCGCAAACGGACTCGATGACGAACGCGCCTTCAATCTCACGGGCTCGCTCAGCTACGGTGACTTCTCCCTCCAAAGCGCCTACTCATGGCGCCGGAAACAAGTCCCGACCGGCGCCTTCGGCACAGTCTTTGGCGACCCGCGTTTTCACACTGTCGATGAGCGGTTTTACGCGCGGCTGAATTATCGTCACGAATTTGAGAACGACTGGACCGTTAGCGCGGCACTTTCCTACGACATCTACCGCTATCACGGCGAATATCCTTATCCGGACGCCTCGCTTCCATCCGGCAGCTACATCTTCCGCGACGCAGTGGACGCCGGGTGGTGGAGTGGGGAATTCCAAATCAGCAAGAAGCTGCTCGACCGGCATCGCATTACCCTGGGCGGGGAATATCGAAACCACTCCCGGATCGCTTTCAAGAGCTACATTATCGATCCCCACGCCAGCATTCTGGCGATCGATCGCCGATCGCAAACCTCGGGCATCTTCCTTCAGGACGAATGGAGTCCAATGAAGTGGATGACCGTGAACGCGGGAATCCGCTACGACTGGTTCTCACTCTTTGATTCTGCGCTGAATCCGCGCATTGGCGTGATTCTGGAACCGGCGCGTGCCACCACGATCAAGCTGCTCTACGGCGAGGCATTCCGAGCCCCGAACGCGTACGAAAGCTCTTACGTATCGCCCGAGTTCAAGCTCAACCCCGATCTCGCCCCCGAAGAGATCCGCAGTTACGAGGTCGTGCTGGAGCAAGGCCTCGGCAATCATTTTCGCCTGAGCGCATCGGCGTTCTACAACCAAATCTCCGGTCTGATTACCGAGACCTATGATCCGGTTGCGCAGGTGACCACGTATCTAAACGGCGAAGATGCCGAAACCAAAGGCGCCAGCTTTGAACTCGAGGGGAAGCTGAAGAACGGCATCAGGAGTCGCGCCAGCTACACCGTCCAGCGCACCGTCGACACCGCCTCGGGACGTGAATTGAGCAACTCACCCAGGCACCTGGCGAAGCTGAACCTGGCAGTCCCCGTTTATAAAGATAAGGTCTTTGCCGGACTCGAGGCTCAATACATGTCCGACGTGACTAATGGACGGGGCACACGAATTGGCGATACTTTCCTCGTGAACTGTGTCCTCACCAGTCATGAGTTGATCCCCGGACTCGAGACATCGTTCGGAGTCTACAACGTCTTCGATCAAAAGTACCGCAACGCAGTCGACCCCGCCCTTCTGCAGGAAAGCATTCCGCAAGATGGGCAAACGTTCCGGCTGAAATTCGATTACCGATTCTGATGTCGTTCCTCCGCACTTTCATCGCGATCGTATTGCTGTTGGGCGCGCTGCCCGGCCGGGCTCCGGCTGCAGACGCCAGCCTCGAGTACAAGGTAAAAGCCGTGTTTGTGCTGAATGCGGCCCGGTTCGTTACGTGGCCGGCCGGCGCATTTCCAAGCGCAGACGCGCCTGTGGTCATTGGAATTCTTGGCGAAAACCCATTCGGCTCACTCCTGGCGGAGGTAGTGGCTGGAGAGACCGTCAAAGGCAGGCAAATCGTGGTCCGCCGCGTTTCGACGGCAGATGGCTGTCACATTCTTTTCGTCAGCCGCTCGGAGCAGGATCGCCTGCCGCGCCTGCTGGAGTCGGCCGCGCATTCAGGCTCTCTGACAATCAGCGAAATCGAAGGTTTCGCGCGCAGCGGCGGGATGGTGGGTTTGGTGGTTCAGAATGACAACGTGAGGTTCGAGGTGAATCCTGCCGCGGCAACCCGGGCCAACATCAACCTCGACGCGCGTCTCCTGCGCCTCGCGAAACTCGTCAAATGAAGAAGCTCCCAGCCCTTCTCGCAAACGCCCCCCTGCAACGCAAAATGACGCTCGTGCTGCTGCTCACATGCAGCGTGGCGCTGGTCCTGGCGTGCGTCGCGTTGTTCGCGTTTCAGTCATCCATCGTCCGGTCGAACTTCGCCCGCGATCTCACCGCCCTCGGGCAAGTCATGGCAGAAAACAGTGCTGCCGCCGCCGCATTCAATGAGCGCGAAGCAGCCGGGCAGTTGCTAAACACCTTGCGAAGCCATCCGGATATTGAAGAAGGACGGCTCGTCCTGAACGACGGGACGGTCCTCGCGGCGTTTAATTCGAATCCCGGAAAATATGCTAATCAGGAGGAACTGCAGATCCATGCGGGCATGCGCGAAGGGTTGCGCGAAATTGACGAAGATCTGCTTTTGGCCACGCCTGTTCGGGTTGAGGGCAAACAAATCGCCACTCTTTTCCTGCGGGCGAACTTTACCCCCGTACAAAAGGAACTCTTGCGAGTTTACGCGCTCACCTTTGGCGTGGTGCTCCTGTCTGCGCTCGCGATCGCCTACTTCCTGGGTCGAAAACTACAGCCAATCATCACGCGTCCCATTCTGCAATTGGCGGAAACCGCGCGCAAGATTGGGGAGGGCGGCGACTATTCGTTGCGCGCCCCGTCTGCTGGCAAAGACGAGGTCGGAGCGCTAACCGCCGCGTTCAATGGGATGCTCGAGAAGGTCGAAGCGCAGGAGGCTCTGCATCATGAGATCGCCGAGCGCAAACGATCCGAAGCTGCGTTGAAGGCTAGCGAGCAGCGCTTCCGCTCGATCGCCGAATCAGCAAGTGACGCGATCGTGGTGACTGGCAGCGACATGCGGATCCTCTCGTGGAATCACGCCGCGACGCTGATGTTTGGCCATTCCGGGGCAAGCATGGTCGGCCAGCATCTCGCAACGGTGCTTCGCCGCTGTGCTTCGGGCAAACAGGAAGAAGTTTGTGCTGATGTAACCGAGTGTATTTCCGCAGCCGTCGGGAATACCATTGAACTCGCAGGGCTGCGGAGCAACGGGTCCGAGTTTCCCATGGAAGTCTCAGTCGCATCATGGGGAGCGGAGAACGAGACATTCTTCAGCGCGATCATTCGCGATGTCACCGAGCGAAAGGCCGCCGAAGAAGCGCTGCGAGTATCGCAACAGCGCCTGCTCGAAACTTCCCGGCGCGCGGGCATGGCTGAAGTTGCCACGGGCGTCCTGCACAATGTCGGGAACATCCTCAATAGCGTGAATATTTCCGCGTCGCTTATCGCGGAAAAGGTGCAGAAGTCTGTCTCGACGCATCTTGGCAGTGTCGCATCCGCCATGCGCGCGCGCTCCAGCGATCTTCCTGAGTTCCTATCGATCGACGAGCGTGGCAAACGGCTACCGGGTTTCATTCTGAAGCTCGCCGACGCCTGCGAGGATGAGCGCAAAGATCTGCTCACCGAAGTCGAACTCCTGCACAAGAAGGTGATCCACATCAAAGATATCGTCGCGATGCAGCAGAATTACGCGCGCGTGTCGGGCGTATCCGAATCACTCCAGTTGTCCGCGCTGGTCGAGGATGCCCTGGAGATGAACTCCGCGGCCTTGAGCCGGCACCAGGTGCGTGTGGAACGCCTCTTCACCTCCTCGCCAAACGTCCGAGTCGACAAGCACAAGGTCCTTCAGATCCTCGTCAACCTCATCCGGAACGCGAAATATGCGATGGACGCGGTGGGCCACGAAGACAAGCACCTGCAAATCAGCATCCGCCCGAATGAGCGCGGGATGGTAGAGCTTACCGTAAAGGACAACGGAGTCGGCATCGCTCCCGAAAGCCTCACCAAGATTTTCTCACACGGTTTTACCACCCGGACGGATGGCCACGGCTTTGGGCTCCACAGCAGCGCAAACGCGGCCAAGGAGATGGGTGGAACGCTGACGGGAAACAGCGAGGGCTTGGGCAAAGGCGCCGCCTTCACCCTGCAGCTGCCGCTGGAGAAAACCGAGCGCTCAGGTCGGCCGACCGCCGAAGATCTGACGAGTGCAGAGACGGCAGCGTAAGCAAAGCTGCGCTTGAAGAAGCCTTGCGTGCTTCAACGTTGAAATTGCGCTGGTCTGATTTCATCTTCGGCGCGTGCCGGGTCTGCCCCTTCGAACAATTGCCAGCGCGGCTTTGCTGCTGAGCGCTTCGACTTTCGCCCAGTCCACTGCGGGCCAATTCGCCGTCAGTTCGGTCAAGGAATTGGACCTCGGCGAACTCGTCGCTTGGAGTCCCAAGTGGTCTCCCAATGGAAAGTGGATCGCCTTCTCCCTTCCGAAATCCGAGGGAATTGCCGTCGCACGTCCGGATGGAAGCGAGGTCAGAGTGCTCACGAGAGAGCCGCGATCCGGTTATCGATTTGCATGGTGTCCCGACGGAAGTCGCATCGCTTTCCGCGCCCTTCAACCCAAGGCTGGTCCCCGGCGCTATGCGATCTGCACAACGGATCTCACCGGGAACGTGCTCGAAAGGTCGGAGGTATTCCCCGACATCCAACCTCCGCAGTGGGAAACCGGCACGACGGGATTTCGATGGGTAACTCACGATGGAAAGCGCAGGGCTGACGGCGAGTGGAAGGCATCGATTACGTCCCAGGCCGCCGGCGCGCCCTCGCCCCCATTGCTCTTTGCGCATGGCCAGCAGCTTTGGCTCGAGGCAGCAGACGGGAGGCCGCAACGTCAACTGACGGAAAGCAGCATGATCCGTCCCACGTGGGACCGCTCGGGCCGCCGGGTGCTTTTCGATGCCACCGACCGAATCTTCGTCGCGTCAACGGATGACTTCGCTCCCGCTCGGCCACTCTGCGTCGGCCAGCACCCTGCCTGGGCTCCAGACGGCGAATGGATCGTCTACCAGATCACCCGCGACCATTCCCACGCGCCCGAAGATGTTCGCCAGCACACACCCGATACGCTGCCACATCTCCACAACGACAAGACGAATCACCAAATCGTCGATTCCGATCTCTGGATCATCCACCGCGACGGCACGCGGCGGCATCAACTCACCAATACGCCGGATGTGCTGGAGTCGGATCCGCATTGGTCCGTGGATGGGAAATCCATTGTGTGCCGCGATGAGCGAACCGGGCGGCTGCGAATCCTTGAGGTTCGCCAGCAATGATGCGCGCGCTGCTGCTGCTCCTGATCTTCGCGACGAGCGTTGCGCGAGCGCAGTTCGCCGGGCGCAAGTTTGTCATCGATCCCGGCCACGGCGGCACCGATCCCGGAGCGGTGGGCGTGGACGGAAGCGCGGCGCCAAATGAAGAAGACTTTGTCCTTGATGTCGCGCAGCGCCTGAGGACGCGGCTGCAGGCGGCTGGAGCAACAGTGATCATGACGCGCACCACCGACGCAACGGTCAGCCTCACCGCCCGGCGCGATTTGGCCGATGCGGAAGATCCGGATGCATTCCTCAGCATTCACTGCAATTCCTTCAGCGATGCCTCCGCCCATGGCACGGAGACATTTTGGTATACCTCGGGAAACTCCGCGGATCAGAGTCTCGCAACGAAGGTGCAAAGTCGCATGCTTGCTGCCTTCGGTCTCACCAATCGCGGAGTGAAGACGGCGAACTTCACCGTCATCACGGGTAGCCCGCCCTCCTCGCTCGCGGAGATGATGTTCATTTCGAACCCCGACGAGTTTAACCTAATGAACACCCCGCAAACACGGCAGGACGCAGCGGAGGCTTTTTACCACGCGTTTGGCGATTTCCTCGGGATCGACACGTCGGCGCCCGTGATCGACACGCAGCCTGTGACGTCGACGGTCGCACCGGGAGGCACCGCAACATTCACCGTCGCAGCGAGCGGGAGCGCACTCACGTATCGCTGGCGCAAAGACGGTGTGAACCTCTCCAACGGCAGCGGCATCTCCGGAGCGACGAGCGCGACGCTCTCGATCAGCAACGCGCAGCTCGCCCGCGCCGGCTTTTACTCCGTCGTCGTTGCGAGCGGAACGAGCACAACGCTTTCGAACGAGGCGCAGCTCGTCGTCTCCGCGACGCCGACCGCCGCAGGCACAGGCACCGGATTGCGCGGCACGTTTTACGATAACCCGGACTTCACCGCGCTTCGCCGCGCGCGGGTCGATGCGACGGTGAACTTCGATTGGGGCACTGGAGCGCCGAGTTCCACGATGCAGGCGGATTCGTTCTCCGCGCGTTGGACCGGCCAGGTCCAGCCGCGCTACAGCCAGACTTACGAGTTCTACGTCCGCTCCGATGACGGCGCCCGCTTGTGGGTCAACAATGTGCTCCTCGTCGATCAATTCGACCTGCAAGGCGCGACGGAATGGTCCGGCAGCGTCACGCTGATCGCCGGACAGAAATACGATGTGCGGCTCGAGTATTTCGAAAGCACCGGCAACGCGCTCGCGGAACTCCGCTGGTCATCGCCGAGCCAGGTGAAAGAGATCATTCCCGCCACGCAGCTCTATCGTCCGCCGCCGGTAATTGCGCCGATCCCGCCCACGACGGTCCTGCAAGGGCAACCGATCGCGCTGTCGATCGTGCCATCGAGTTTCGATCCACTGCTCTCTTCAAGTCCATGGGCCGATTTCGAAAGCTCGGCAGACGGCACGACGGATTCGGTCGTCTTTCGAAAGCCGCAGCACTCCTCCAGCACGAGTGCCTTCACCGATGCGGCGAAACCTCGCGAAAGCACGGTGCGATCCACGTTTCCCGCGGGCAATGCGAGCACGCGCGCGCTTAATGCGAAATGGAGTTGGACGGGCGCAAGCAACGCGTGGCTGCGCCTCACGACCGCTGGCGCCGCGACTACGGGCAATCCGGTGATCGATTTCCGGAAGACGCTGCGCTTCGACGTGTGGAGCGCTAATCCCATCAAGCTTGGCCTCGGCTTGCGTGAAACGAACTCTTCCGGCGCCATCGGATCAGATGGCGGGATCAACGGACCGATCGAGTTTGTCGGCGTAAATGCAGTCACATCCGGCACGCCGTCTTCGGCGCGAACCATTGCTGCGGGCGGGTGGACGACAGTCGACTTCGACCTTCCCGACGAACCAACACGAGCTTTCACCGGCAACGGGATCCTCGAAAGCACGACCGGTCTCGGCGTCCTGGAGCACCTCGTTCTTTCGCCATCCTCTGCGGTGCTCGATGAGAACATCTATCTCGATAACTTCGTCGTCGTGGAGAAGAACCGCGTGACCTACAGCCTGCTCACTGCACCGACAGGAGCCACAATCGATCCCGACAGCGGCGCGATCTCATGGACGCCCACCGCTGCGCAGGCCGGGATTAGTCATCCATTCACCGTGCAAGTCAGCGACGCCGGTTCACCGCCCGTGACCACGACCGTCGCATTCAACGTCGCTGCCGCGCCCATCCCCGAGGCAATTGCCACAACCCGCAACGGCACTAATTTCACCTTCACGTGGAAGGCGGCGCCCGGGGCAAAATACGACATCGAAACTGCCACCGCTCCCGCTGGGCCGTGGACCTTCGTTACGGAAGTCACCGCCGCCAGCGCGCAAGGCACCTTCACCATGACGCTCACCGGCGCGCAGAAGTATTTCCGGGCGAAGCTAAAATAGCTCCGGAGTCGGATTCGGAGAGGATCGTTCGTCGGCGGCACGCCTCCGAAAGCTTCCATGGTTGCTCTGCTCTTGGTGATCCCCACCCGTTTTCATCCGTTCAACCCGCGGCCTAAAACCTACTTACCGTCCCCCCGCGAGAAGAACTGGAACGTTTCCCCACCCGTCCTATGATTTTCATGTCATGCTGAACGTTACCGGCCCCGGATCGATCACGACTTGTGATGGCGTCACGCGTCGCGACTTCCTGCAGGTCGGCAGCCTCGGGGCGCTTGGACTTTCCCTCGCGCAGATGCTTGGCATGCAAGCCGCGGCGAATCCCGTAACCCCGCCGAAGTCGGATAAGTCCTGCATCCTGATCTTCAATCTCGGCGCGCCTTCGCAGCTCGACTGCTGGGACCCCAAGCCCGATGCGCCTCGCGAGATTCGCGGCCCCTTCAAGCCCATCGCCACGAAGGGCGACTTCCA
Source organism: uncultured Prosthecobacter sp. (assembly GCA_966125105.1). Classification (GTDB taxonomy): domain Bacteria; phylum Verrucomicrobiota; class Verrucomicrobiia; order Chthoniobacterales; family Chthoniobacteraceae; genus SXWH01. Next base: position 7,110 of record CBHXZU010000016.1, on the reverse strand, counting down.
GCTGACGGAAATCTTCCCGAAGCACGCCGCGATTGCGGACAAGTTCAGCCTCGTGCGCAGCGTCTACCACACCGCGGCCGCCGTGCACGACACGGGCCACCAGATGATGCAGACCGGGCGCCTCTTCACCGGCGGTGTGAATACGCCGCACGCGGGTTGCGTTTACGAGTTTCTCCGCGGCCGCCGTAACGAGCTTCCCGCCCACGTCATCCTTCCCGAACCAATGGGTCCGACTGGCGGCAATATGCCGCACGGACAGGATGCCGGATTCCTCGGCAAGACGCTGGATCCATTCGTGCTCAACGCAGACCCTTCACAAAAAGGGTTCAAGGTTCCCGATCTCCTTCCGCCCAGCGAGATCGGCGAAGCGCGTCTCGCCCGCCGCAAGAAACTGCGCGAAGCCATCGAGGGCGCGATCACGACTTTTGAAAACTCCCCTAGCGCCGAGCTCATGGACGCGAGCTTCGAAGCCGCCTATCGCATGATGACCTCGCCACTCGCGCGAGAGGCGTTCGACCTGCAGAAGGAGCCCGTGTCCGTCCGCGAGCGCTATGGACTCAATCGCTTCGGGCAATGCTGCCTGCTCGCCCGCCGCCTCGTGGAGCGCGGGGTGCGTTTCGTCACGCTGAATACATTCATCACGGTTTTCAACGAGATCACCTGGGACATTCACGGGTCCAAACCCTTCACCAGTATTGCCGGCATGAAGGACATCGTCGCGCCGATGTATGACCAGGGTTACTCCGCGCTGATCGGAGACCTCCACCAGCGCGGAATGCTCGATAACACGCTCGTCGCAAACCTCGCGGAGTTCGGCCGCACGCCGAAAATCAATCCCACTGGCGGACGCGATCACTGGCCGCAATGCTGGACCGTCTATTTCGCCGGCGGCGGAGTGAAGGGTGGTCGCGCAATTGGCAAGAGCGACGACATCGGAGCTTACCCCACTGAAAACCCGGTGCAGCCCAAAGAGATCGTCGCAACGATCTTCAAAGCCCTCGACCTCGATCTCGACGCTCACCTTCCCGGTCCGCAGGGCCGACCCTTCCCGCTCGTGGACTTCGGCACCAAACCGATCAGCGCGTTGTTTTGATCGATTCGCGGTAAGGTCCGGGCGAACGCGCCCCTCACTGGAATCGCCGGCATCCCCACTGGAATCGCCGGCACCCCTACTGGAATCGTCGGAACCCCCACTGGAATCGTCGGCACCCCTACTGGAATCGTCGGAACCCGCACTGGAATCGCCGGCACCCCCACTGGAATCGCCGGCACCCCCACTGGAATCGCCGGCACCCCTACTGGAATCGTCGGAACCCCTACTGGATCGCCTGAACGCCCACTGCATGACCTGTGCGAGTGGCGAACTGGCGGCTTTTGCCGGATGATTGAATCACTGCCATCAAGTGTCTGCGTTCGGCATCGTTCGCCACGGTGGCGCATTCCACCGCGGCGCCCGAAAAGCGCAGAACAAACTCCAGGAATCCGGGAGCTGGCTGGGCACCAACTCCCGGCTCTCGCGCCTGTCCGGCTTCCTGGTTCAGTTCCGGCTTCCGGCCTTTCGTGTTTCGATTCCTGCGCTGCGACTCGATAACTCTGCCCCTATTTCTTCAGGTCCGGGATTTTTACCGGACCTGGCGGGACCTCGGGAGAGGGCAGGCGCACCAGGAGCCAGGTCTGAGTCTTCTGGTTGCCAAAGTGCACGAACACGGAGCAGACGTCGTTGGTGAGATTCGAGAGACCGGTTTCATACACGGTCTGGGTCACCTCACCCACGTGCCACGCGACGCGCTGCTTCTCCTTGTCCACCTGCCCAACCACCGGCTCCTCGTCACCCGTCATCACATTCTTGAATGCGCCGGCGATTAGCCCGTTTTTGTCGGACGAGAGTTGGAAGAACATGTTCGCGTCTCCCTGCTCCTGTTGCGTGAGCGCCCAGACGCCGAGCGGCATCCAGGTCTGCTCCTGCCCTTCCGCGGCCGGCTCCGGCACCGGATATTCTTCGATGACCGGCGTGGCGAGTTGCGTCACCTGCTCGCGGTACTGCGTCGCGTTGCCGGCGCTCTGGCCGTTCACGTAGACGGTGTCGCCTTCATAGATCACGGTGGTGCCGGGATCATAGACCACCGGCTGCGCCGCAACGCTGCCGCCGTAGAAGCTGGTGTAGCTCTGGTAAGTGGGCTGCTGCCACCACCACCACGGAGAGACCACGGCCGAGGCTACCGAAGCAACAGCTCCAGGACGCCACCAGCACGAGCCCCACCAATGATCGTCGAAGCAATCATCCCAGAAGTCCTCGCGATGGTCCCAGATCTCCTCGCAACGATCGGAGCGGTAATCCCACACATCGTTGCGCCACTCCTGCCAGTCACCGGAGCCATATCGACCGGCCCAACCGTTCTCGCTCCAACGCGAATTGATATTGTTCCAGTTATTCACGCGGTTTGCCTGGAAGTTGTTAATGTTGACGTTGTTCGTCTGCTTCCACTGGTTCCACTGATTGTTGCTTTTGTTCTGGATGTTCTGCCATTGGGGCGGACGCTCCGGCCGCGGCGGACGCTCCGGACGATTGCCCGGGCGTTGATCGGGCCAACGCGTTCCATCGCCGCCTCCGCCGGGACGATTCGGGAATCGATCGCCACCTCCGCCGCCGGGACGCCACTGTTCCCCACCTCCGCCCGCTCCGGGACGACTTGGCAGAAAGCCTGATCCGCCGCCGGGGCGATTGGAAGGAAGGTTCCCGGGACGTGGACGGTTATCCCCGCCAGGGCGATTATCGCCTCCGGGACGAAGACCACCTCCTTGGCCTGGGCGATTGTCCCCACCGGGACGATTGTCTCCGCCGGGACGGCCGCCTCCGGGCCTCTGCGCGCCGCCGCCGCCAGGGAGCCCAATGAAGTCATTGTCCCCGCCGCCACCCGGACGATTTGGCCGGTTATCTCCTCCGGGACGATTACCTCCGCCCGGCCGATTATCTCCGCCAGGACGATTGTCTCCTCCTGGACGACTCGGCCGGTTGTCTGGCCGTTGGGCGGGACGATTTCCACCGCCGTCGAAGTTCGGCCGTCCCGAGCTGCCGCCTCCACTCGGACGAGAGGGGCGATCTCCGCCACCGCCGCTCGGTCGTTGCGCCGGCTTGGGACGCGAGCCTCCGCCGCCGCTCGGCCTGGATTGCGGAGCGCGGCCACCGCCGCCGCCACCCCCCGAAGGCTTCGGGCGGCTGGCTGGCTTCGATTGCGGTCGCGAGACCGAAGGTTTCGGGCGCGAACCCCCTCCTCCGCCTCCACTCGGGCGGGCTTTTCCGCCGCCGCCGCCACCGCCTCCCCGTCCTCCGCCACCTCCCCCTCGTCCTCCACCCCCGCCACGGCCAGCATAAGCCAGTGGCTCCATGAGCAGCGCCAGCGCGGCGACTGCAACGCATAATGGTCGAAGTTTCATGGCTGGTGAATTTGCGGGTTATTGGTTCGCAACGCGCACCACCTCGATCTTATCGATGTTCGGAAGCGTCTCCCCGCCGCTCACGCGGTTGATGCTTTCCCAGGTGAACTTCTTCTCGTCCCCAGCAGTGATCACGTTTTGCGCCGTCGTGACAGTGCCATCCGCCGCCGTCGAGGTTGACTGGATCAGCCACTTATTCCCGTCGGATCGCCATACGGACTCGCCAAAGCCGCCCTCGGAATCGAAGAGCCACGAGCGGATCTGTCCGCGCGCGGCGTCATAGCCAATCACCTCCGTTCCCTCCACGGGATCCTCGCCTTCACGAGTCACCGAATAGGACCGGCGCAGGAAATGATTGCCGGCCGCCCAACTCACGCGTGTCTCCACCGAGATCCCAGGCGTGTTGTCCTTCCAGGTCCCAATCAACCATTCGAGACTGCCCAGCGCCTGCGCCGCTGCATCCACCGGGGGAAGCTCCACCTCGTCGAGCTGCGCAATCACCCACGCGTTGTCCTTCTTCAGATACGTGACCGTGTAGCGCGTCACCTCGGGTTCGGTCTTCGGCGCGCCAAGCGTGGCGTAGCCTTTTTCCACGAGCACATCCGGCGTGAGGAAGCGCGCGGATTCGACTTCCAGTTCCAGTTTCGCGCCTTTGTTCTTCGCGAGATACTTATTCAATCCATCTATGACTGCAGCGCGCCCCGAGATCTGCGTGCCATCGTCCGTGGTGTATTGCACGTCCTCCGCGTAAAAGGCGCCGAGCGCCTTGGTGTCGCCTTTGTTAAATGCAGCAACATACGCGTCATCCTGCGCCTTCGCCGCCTTGGCGGCCTCGGAAGGCGGGGCATCCTGGCCATGTGCTACAAACGTGAGCGCAGCGACGCACAGCGTGGTTTGGAGAATACGATTCATGGTTCGGGTCTGGTGTGTGTTTTGGTTTGCTAGGAACGACTACAACAACGGCCCCGGCAGGGCTTTTTCAGTTACTTGAATGCCAAGCGCGGCGAGCTGCGCCCTGGCCTTGGGAGAAGCCAAGCCTGTGAGGACGACGCGGCGGCTGGTAATCTTCTGATTACCCCACGGGATCGTTTGCAGCGTGTGCGCGAAGTCTGCGGCCGGTTTCGTCCAGCTCACGTAGTCCCACTCGATCGGCACGATCAGCGTGCCATCCGACGACAGAGCGACCGGGAGTCCACGGAGGCTGCCGATCCGCGAGAGCGGCGTCGCCGCGTGGAGATTCGCCATCAACTTTGCCGATCGCTGATAGAAGATCGCATCGGATTCATCCGCCGCCTGCTTGCACAGGTAGATGTATTCGCTGCGCCACTTCGCTCCGCGCAACTCGCCGAGCGAGGTGACGATCGCCGTCTGGTGCGTGGGTGAAAACGCAGGATTATTCAGAAACTCCTCCGCATCTTCGCGAGGCACTTCCATCTCGAGTAACTTCCCGAGATTCTGCCGCCGAAGATCATTCGGGCTCAGATCCTTCCGCGACTCCAGCGCGGATTGAGTCACCGAGAATGCGGAGAATGCCGCGCCGGCGCCGCCGCCCACCGGCGCCATCGCCGCGCGGATCGTCATGCTTCCGCCGTACGATGCCCAGGCGATCCCGTTGAGTTCCTGCTGAAAGACCTCGTTGCTGCTGTATGGGTCGACGCCCGGGTCGATCGCCAGACCGCGCTTCACTTTCGAGAAGCCGATCAGCGACTCGACTCCCGTATCTTCATACGGGCTGCGCTCGCGCTCCTGGGTCGCTTCCTTGATCGCGGTGCCCGTGCGATTCAGGAACTTCCACACGCCTTTCGGCACGCCACTGATCGTCTTCACAGGATCGCGCGCGAGATTCTCCGCCATGTGCACCGGGCTCTTGGCTGCCTTTTTCAGCGCGGATTTGTATTCCTCCGTCCGCGAAGTCTCCCGCAACTGACGGATGGCCCGGATCTCCGCGATGCGCAACATGAGCTGCGTATTTCCGTCTGCGTCGAACGCTCCCGCATCAGACTCGATCCGGAAATGATTGCGCCCGGCGTAGGTGGTCACCATCTCACCGACCGCAAAGCCCGGACCTTGCGCAAACTCCGGCCGCAGGATCTCACTGGCTTTCAGGATCGGCGGCTCCTCGTATTCGCCTGCAATAGGAACGGCTGCAAGCGCGCCCGCCGAGGCAGGAGCAGGCACTTCCGGCGGCGCTTCCTGCACTTGCGCATGCGCCATCGGCGCGAACACGAATAGCAAGGAGGCGATGGAGCCGTTTATGGCGTGGATGGCTTTCATTTCTTGGAACCGACGTGCAGGTGAAGGATGCGGCGCACTTCGGCGATCGCTTCAGTGTTCTGCTGCACGCTGTGATTGGACGGCACGATCAGTTCCGACTGCGCGCCTTCGAGGTGGGAGCTCCAATAGGGAACGACACCGTCGCTCGACTTCGGCGTATCGCCGCGTCCGCGATCGCCAACCACGGTGTGGTAAGGAACGTTCGGATTGATCGGGAAAGCATTGATCGCTTTCACGAACCGATTGTTCGGCGCGAGCGTGTCCACGCTGTTCGGAATATGGGTGACTTTCAGAGCCGACGGGTCGGCCAGCAAAAGGTGCCGCATATCACTAGCCACCTTCAGAAAACTGAGGGGTGCCTTCACGAGTTTCGATCCCAGCCGGCCAATCCAATTGCTGGCGAGTTCCGCGCCGCGATGCGGGCCAGCCAGGAAGATCACGCGCGACACTTCCGGCCGCGAATTGAAGATCAGGGATTCCTCGAGCAGTTTCCGCGTGTCCGCGGCGAGGTGCATTTGGCCCGGCGATTTGCCGAAAAACTTCAGCCAGATCTTGTCGCCCACGTCGGTGACCATCAACCGGCTCACCAGGCTTCCCATGCTATGCCCGATAAGGACGATGCGCTGCTTGACGTTGAACTTCTTCTCAATCGCGTCGAGTTCCCGGCGCATGATCGCCGCCGAATACGGGTACGGATATCCGCTCGGGTAGCTGTAATACCAAAACTGGTACTTTTGCCGAATGAGTGGATCGCCACGAAGATTGTTGATCATGCGGGTCCACGTCGCCGGTGAATCGGCCAACCCATGGACGACCACCACCGGGATTTTGTTTGGATGGTAAGGCTCGAGACGCACGATGTGCGCGGTCTCCGCGTATTTCTCCGGTCGAAGGAGGCGCGCCAGCTCCATCTTCTTGGGATCCTCCTGCGCGAGCATCACGGCCATGGGGACGGTGAAATCCGCCGCGAGCACGTAGCTGTGCCCATCCATCGTCGTATTCTCTTTCTCGAGCGGATCCTCGAACGCCATGACGCACTTCCGGCCAGGCTCAAACCGAGCCACTGCCGTGACCGCGTAGTAAGTGCGTTCGGACATGAAGCGTTCGCGGGCGTCCGCTCGGAGTTCTTTCCCAACGGCAACGATTGGCGCTCCGAGTCCTGCCTTTACCGTGCGCTCGGTCACATACGTGCCGCCCACATCGAAGCGGTCGGTCGGCGTGAACGTGTATAACTTCGGCGCCCAAGTCGGGCGCCGGTCCGGTTTGTAGGTTAAGGTGTATCCGCCGTGCTTCGAAGGCACGCTCAAGGGCTTGGTCCAGGGATCGATCTTGCCTTCCTTGATCGCGGAGAAAGCGCGGGAAACCGCGAAGTTGTACGCATCGCGCGCCGCAGTGTCTTTC
>CBHXZU010000015.1:0-23261 GCA_966125105.1 uncultured Prosthecobacter sp. | reverse complement strand
CGCGCTCTGCTTGGCGCTCGGGAATGGGTCGCGGTTTTCCGCGAGCGCCATTGCGAATTCATGCGCGAGATGCGGGTGGCTTCCGCCGTGTCCCGCTCCCTGCGTGAACGACAGATGCGTCGTTTCGTCGGCGTCGTAGACACCTTTGGTGGTGTAGCGCTGGATCGACTCCGGCAGGCGCGATGCGAAATCGGGGCATTCGACTTTCGACGGAATCTCGGGCTCCGGCTTCTTCGCCGTGTGGATCACCAGCGGCTCGTGCTCCACGAGCGGCCACTCCACAGATTTCTGCGAGCCGTAGACGTCGATCGACTCGCGATATTGCCGCGCCGTGTCGAACAGCGAGCGAATCACGCGGGCCGAGAGGTCCGAGTTGCGAACTTTGATCTGCGCCGTCTCGATCGCGAAAGGCGAGTTGTAGTGCTTGATGAGCTCCTCGCGAATCGTGCCGCTGCCAAAGCAGCTCACGTATTCCGCGTCGCCGCCCGCAAGCCCGAGCACCGGGCCGACACAGTGGGTCGCGTACCACATCGGCGGAAGGCCGGGCCAGTAGTTCGGCCATCCATCCATGTCCTGCTGGTGGCTCGCCTGGATGAACTGGATCTTCCCGAGCTCACCCTTGTCGCGGAGCTCTTTCATGAAGAGGTATTCCCGCGAATACACGACCGTCTCCATCATCATGTATTTCAGCCCGGTCTGCTGTGTGAGGCGAATGATCTCGAGGCAGTCCTCCACGCTCGTTGCCATCGGCACCGTGCAGGCGACGTGCTTGCCGGCCTTGAGCGCGGCGATCGATTGCTCGCCGTGGTTGGGGATCGGTGAGTTGATGTGCACCGCGTGCACGTCCGGATCTTTCAGCAGTTCGTTGAAGTCCGTGTAGCGCTTCTCAACGCCCCAGTAATCGCCAACTTCCTTGAGCTTCTCCGGGTTCCGTTGGCAGATGGCGTAGCAATTCGTGTAAGGATGCTTTTGCCAGATCGGGATGAACTCAGCGCCGAAACCGAGGCCGACGACAGCGATATTGAATTTGCGATTCATGTGATTTCCAGATGGGTGGTTTTAATGGGGAAGACCCTTATTTGAGGGTTTGAAGGTAGGCTTTGATGTCTTCGAGCTCCTGCGGCTTGAGGATCAACCCCATGGGCGGCATGGGCGATGCCCCGACGGCTTCGAAGCCCTTCGCGAGCACCTTGTTCGGCTCGAGCAGGCTTTCAGTGATATATTGGGGCGTAGCCCGTGACGCGATGCCGTCGAGTGCCGGCCCTACGGTGCTGCCCTGGCCCTTCAGGGTGTGGCAGAGGACGCAGGCGACTGCCGCGTGCTTGAAGAAGATCTGTTCGCCGCGTTTGATGTCGCCAGCGGCAACTTGGTCGCCGCCCGTTTCCACGCCCGGAGTCTTGAGCGAGAGATCGTCGAACCATGCCTCTCCTTTCGACTGGCCGAAGCCGCCGAAGAGCACATTCACGCTCGCGCTGGTCCGCTTGCCGGAATTGAAGGTCGTCGAAACGCGGGTCCACTCGGAGTCTCCGCTGACCGCCTTCGTTTGAATGCGGCTGCCGTGCACGTTGAGCAATGCTCCGAGCGCGCCGCTCACGCCTTTGGTCTTCACCCACGCGCTCAGCTCATACTCGGTGTCTGGCGCGAGATCGACGTCCACGAAGTAGCTCGTGTCCGCGCCGGCGTCCGATGTGACATGAATCGCGCGATTTCCCGTGTGCGCGACGCCGTTGCCGGAGACCAGGTCCCACGTGGCGTCGCCATTGTAGTGCCGCGACGTCCAGCCCTGCGGCGGGAGCTTGTCGTTTTCTTCAAAGCTCGCATTCGGCAGCAGATTGCCGCCCGCGACTTGGGTGGAACCGATGCCAAAGCGCTTGGAGACGATCTTGTTCGCTTCGCGCAGCCATTCGTCGCCACGTGCTGTTGCATCGGCCGCGAGGCTCGCAGCGACGGTCGTCGTGTCGGGCGCTACCGGGAGTTCAGCCAGTTTTACGAGCGCAGCGAGGCGCGTGGCCGGATCGGAATCCTTCACAATGTTTGAACTCGCGAACACCGCCGCAGTTGCGGCGTCATTGCCGAGCGCGCGAACCGCGTTACGGCGCAACGCGGGGTCTTTCGCAGCCAGTGCGATTTTCAGCGTGGCTTCGTCCAGTTGGCCAAGGCCGTGCAATGTCCAGAGTGCATGGATCGAGGCAATGTGGCCGCTGTTTGCGGCGATGATTTTTTTCAGCAGGGGAGCGGCGTCCGTCTTTTTGCCTTCCACGAGCATGCGCTGCGCGGTGAGGCGCCAGAATTGCGTGTCGTTTCCGAGCGCCTCGACGAGTTGTTGCGTCGACGCGCCTTTGAGTGAGCGAATTGCCGGCGCCTTGGCCTTATCCCACACAACGCGGTAGATGCGACCACGCGCGTGATCGCGCAGCGGGTTTTCGTGCGCGCCGCCCGGTCCCGTCTCCGCCTTGTAGCCGCCCCGTTGCACGCTCGGCGTGGGGTTGTGCTGGATGATGAAGTTCTGCCAGTCGGCAAACCATACTGCGCCATCCGGGCCAACTTCCGCAAAGACCGGCGACATCCATTCGTCGCTGCTCGCCACGAGATTGAAGCCATCCTTCGCCGTGTAGCCCGCGCCCTGCGGCTGCACATCCATGAGCGAGATGATCTTCATCGTCGGCTCGCAGACCATCGCCTTGCCTTGCAGGCGCGGCGGGAGATTTGAGGAGTAGATGAACGCGCTGCCCGCGGCTGCGGTGTAGCCGCCGAAGACGTCCACCTGGCGATAGTTCGGCGTAATCGCGTGCGCCTTGTCTTCGACGTTAATCTTCTTGGCGGTCATCACCCGCATGCCGTCCGGCGTGACCCGTGCCGGGATGCCGCCGAAGAAGATCGGCGCATTATTGGCCGTGCCGCCGAAGTCGTCACCCGCGGCATTTTGCGAATGCCCCCAGGAGTTGTTCGAGAACTGGTGCAGGAACTCGAGCGAGGACGCATCGCGGTTCATGCGGAACGTGCCCATCGTGAAGTCGACGAGCTTGCCGCCGACCGTGCCCTTGAAGCCCGAGTAACCCACGCAGCCGTGCAACCAGTTGTCGTAACCCCAGTGCAGGTTGCTCGCTTGCGCGTGGGTGTCGCGAATGCCCCAGCCATCGATGAAGACTTCGCGCACGTCGGCGCGGTCGTCGCCATTCGTGTCCTTGAGGAAAATGAAGCGCGGCGGCTGTGAAACGATCACGCCGCCATTGGCGAAGACGAGAGACGTGGGAAGATTCAGCTTATCGGCGAAGACGGTGAACTTGTCGGCCTTCCCGTCGCCGTTGGTGTCTTCGCAAATCTTGATCGTGTCGTGTCCGGAGCCGTCATTGGTGACGCCGTGGGGATAGTCGCGGGTCTCCGCGACCCAGAGGCGTCCGCGTTCATCCCATGCGAAGGCAATCGGCTTGGAGATCTGCGGCTCGGCCGCGAAAAGCTCCAGGTGCATGTCGGCTGGGACTTGCGTCCGCTCGACGCTGCCTTTGACCGAGAAGGGTTCCTGCAGCGTGATGGGCTCGGGACGCTTTTCGTAGTTAGCGATATTCGGATCCGCATGGCGCTTCTCCGGTTCGCGTTGCGCGAGGAAGCGTTCCCAGTCGGCCTTCGTGGTATCGCCAACGGTCCAGACGATCGCGTTGCGGAGCATCTGCTGAAAGTCGGGATTTCCCCAGGTGCGCTGATCGTGGCCGCTCGCGGTGTAGAAGATGCGGCCTTTGCCTTGCTCGCGCACCCAGGTCCAGGGCTCGCGCTGCGCGTTGTCCACGCGCTCCGCCAGGAGCTTCCGGCCTTGCGCATTGATTTGATCATGCACGTAGGTCTCGTCCCAGGTCTCGTATTCCGACACGCCCTTCATGATCGGGTGGGCCTTGTCGACGATCGTTGCTTTGAACGTGCCCGTGCCATGCGACTTGAAGCGGCCGCCGACCATCGCGATGAAGCGCGGTTCATTGCCAAAGCATGCGCTCGCGCAATGGATCGGCAGGAAGCCGTGACCGCTCTCCACGAACTCGTTCAGCGCCGTGAATTGTTCCGGCTGCATCTTCTCGTGGTTCGCGTAGAGCATCACCGCATCGTATTTGCTCAGCGTTTCGCGATTCAGGCAGTCCGGCGTGGAGAAATAGTCGAAGTAGATCGCGTCGCGCCCGAACTTTTCCATGAGCAGCGCGGCGCTGGTGGCGCTGTCGTGGTGCTTGCTGTCGTGACCCAGGAACAGAACGCGGATCGGCCGCGGTGCGGCGTTGACTGCGACGGAGAGCGCAAGGAACGCAGTGATGCTTAAGATGCGGAGCATGTGGTGTGTGGTTGGAGAGGCTGGCGAGTGGCGACGAGTGTCGGAGTTGCGATCGTTGTGACGTTTTCGATTAGGCGCAAGGGATGCGTGTTCCGCGGGCGCCGCGGCGACGCGCTTGCCGGCCGTAAAGCAGTGAAGTTGCTCCCAGTAGGAGGAGCGCGGCGGATCCCGGCTCAGGAACCACGTTGAGGACGATGTCGTGGCCGTTGTCCGCGAATGCCAGCGTGCCAGTCCATTGACCCCCGAGCGAACCGGTGAGATTGGCGGAGTTCAGCGAGCCGATGATCCCGGTGGAGCTGTCAAAGAGCGTGTAGCTGCCGATGCCGAGACTGCCGACGGTGGTGAAAGCGAAGTCGTCGAATCCGAGAACAGCGTCGCCGATCGTGAGTGCGCCGAGGCTCAGGACAATCTTGTCGTTTGAGCTGCCGATTTCAAAGTTCAGTGCAGTGCTGGCGGCGGCGTTCACTGCGGCGGCAATGTTCAGATTCTCGGTAAACGTCAGAGTCCCGACGGTATCTCCGGGCGCGAGTCGCGAACCCGCGTTCAGCACGATGGGTCCTGTCACGGTTCCCGATCCCCCCAACAACTGGCCGTTGCCGAGCGTCATTCCAGCCACGCCCGTATTGAGCGTGGCGTTTTGCTTCACCGTGATGGACGAAGTTCCGCTGATGCTGCCGCTGACCGCCAGGGTGCCAGCCTCGACGACTGTCGCGCCCGTGTAGGTGTTCGAAGCGCTGAGCGTCATCGTGCCTTGGCCCGTCTTCACCAAGCCACCTGCGGCGGTAGCAAAATTGCCGGACTGATTGCGCAGCGGCGCGGAGACCAGGAGGTCCGTGTCTGCGCTGCCGGTGACATCGGCGACATTGAAAACGGTCGCGGCGCCCAGGTGATTCCCGTCGAAGGTTGCCGCGCCCGTCGAACTGATCGTTGAGGGCGTGTTGCCGGTAACGGTCACTGCGCCGAGGAACTGGAAGTTCTGATAGTTGTTCGCATCAACCGTGTTGGTGTTGCTCAGAGTCCCGCCATTCAGCGTGATCGCGCCGACCTGGTTGTAGCGGTTCGTGCTGAACGTGCCGTTGACGGTAATCGCAGGAAGGTTTGCCGCGACCGCCGTGGCATTGCCGAACACATCGTTCGTCGAAAGATTCAGCGTGGCGCCTGCGGCAACGGTAATCGTCCGTCCAGCGATGGTGTTATTGCCCAAGCCGCTGCTGATCGGATTGCCGACCACACCGTTAGCGGCGGTCAGCGTGCCAGCTTCAACGGTGATGTTCCCCGTGAAGGTATTGGCTCCGGAAAGGGTGAGATTCCCATTTCCGCTCTTTGTGAGTCCACCGTCTTGGGTTGCGCCGAGCGTTGCGTCATGCGCCAGCACTGCAGGAATCGTAATATCAAATCCGTTGCTATTGATCTTCGCGCCGCCGGCTTTGACATTTCCCGCGATGCCCGCGGGGATGTACGTCGCGCTCGCTCCAGTTGCCTCCAAAGTGCCACCATTGAAGTTGAACACTGACGTGCCGCTGTTGCGGGCCATGGATCCAACGCGGAGCGTGCCTCCGTCCAGATTGTAGGTGTAGGTCCCGGTGCGCCCGCCTGCGGCGCCGAGCCGAAGCACACCGGTGCCACCGACTGTGCTGCCCGCGTCGGAATAGAAGGTCACGGCGCCCCCGGTCTGATTCACCGTGGCGCTGCCGCTCCCGTTGGCTGCTGAGCCCAGGTTCATACTCGCATTATTCCAGAGATTCACTTGTGAGGTGCCGCTGATATTCAGAACGCCAGTAGCCGCCCCGAAGACGGCGACTTCGAGCAGCGTGCCCGTCGCTTCATTCACGTTTACCGTGGAGTTGACGATGTTCGCCGTGCTCGTTCCAGTGCCGGACGAGCCCACGGCGAACCACTGCCGCGAATTGAGAGTGGAATTGAGGATGTCGAGGGTGGCGGAACCGCCGTCGTTGTTTGCGCTGTTCCCACCGATGATTGTGCGATTGGTTGTCACAACCGCGTTGTTCTGCACGGTCAACGTGGCGGATGTTCCCGCGACTGGCGCGATCTCAATGCCGATGTTATTCGTCGCGTTCGCCCCGGTGAAAGATCCGCCGTCCAGGACGAGTTTGCCTCCTTGCACGCTCGAACTGACCGCGCCCGAAAAGAAGTTGCTCCCGGACAGCGTGAGCGTTCCCGCGCCTTGTTTCACCAGCGGGCTAAAGGAGTTCAGCGATTGGCTGAAGGCGAAGTTGTTTCCGGCATCCACGATGTCGATTGCGGAAGGGAAGCCATTTACCGTCCGCGTCGCGCCAAAGTTCGTCATCGTCGTGCCGGTCACGCGAAGGGCGCCGCCATTAAAGGTGATGAAGTTCGTCGGGCTGCCAAGTTGAGTTACCGACGAGAGCACGAGGGTTCCGGCATTTACCAGCGTGTCACCGACGTAGGCGTTATTTCCGGTCAGCGTGAGGCTGCCGGCGCCCTCTTTGACCAGTGTGGCGCTGCCGATGATATTTGCGCTGATCGTGGAAGATCCGGTTCCGCCGACCGAAAGCGCGGTCGGCATGATCGTGCCATTGATGATAGATCCGCCGGACATGGTGACGGAGTCCAATTGTTGGCTGGTTCCCCCGAGATCGAGCGTGCCGCCTGAGACTTCCACGGGATTTGTCGTCCCGCCTAACGTCCCCGATCCGGAAAGCGCCACCGTCCCGCTCGAGATCGTCAGGTTCCCGGAAAACGTGTTCGCCGCGGTCAGTTTCAACGTGCCGGCGCCGTTCTTCACCAGGTTGGTCAATCCGCTAATCGGGGCGGATACCGTGAGAAGATCCGTGGCTCCGAGGATGGTGAACTGCGTGGTTGGCCACATGGAATCGATCGCGACGCCGATCGTATGCGTGCCTTGAGCGTTCGTAATTTGCGCGACGGAGTCAGTGCCGTTATCCAGTGTCAGCGTATTGGCCCCCGTGATCGTGTACGGCTGCGCGCTGTTGAACGAAATCGAGCCGACGGTCTGGTTCGCGTTGAGCGTCACCGTGCGAGGCGCGGTGATCGTCGCGCCGCCGCCGCCGAAGTTTGCGATCGCCGCAGAACCATTCGGCGCCGAACCGAGCGACCAGTTGGTCGCGGTCGTCCAATTGCCGTTGGCGTCGACGTTCCAGTAGTTCGGCATCGCAGTTCCGTTCGAAATGCTGAGCGTCACGAACCCGCCTGCGGCGCTAAAGTTGTAGGCCTTTGCAGGATCCTGGGTGAGGGGATCGACGCTGAGCGCCGACGTGCCGAGGCCGCCGATCGCGCCGGAATAGCCGATCACGTTATACACGCCATTCGTCGAAAAGAGCGTTTGCGTGCCAGGCTGATAAAGCCGGAAGGCGCCGCCGTTAATGGTCAACCCTCCGGCGTTCGTGACGGTGATGACATCGCGCACGCCAGGGTCAGTGATCTCAAAGTCCAGGAACGAACCTGCATTCAACGTCAGACCGCCCACCGTCGTGACGCCAATGCCCGTGTTTCCAGGCACGATCACCGCTCCGCCCGCGAGCGAAACGGTTCCGGCCGCGCTTCCCGTGCCAGTGATGATTGCTCCGTTGGCGACGTTGACCGCGCCGGGCCCAGTCGCCGATCCCGTCGTATTCGCAAGGATTAGGGTGCCGGCGTTCACATTCGTCGGGCCTGCATACGTGTTCGCGGCTGTAAGAGTGAGTGTGCCCGTGCCGACCTTCGTCAGTCCGCCACTCGTCGCCGGGGCATTTGCATTCGCCGCGAGAACCGCGGCCGTTGTCGAACCGCCGCCGTAGAGTGTGAAGGTCGGGACGGAGGTGTACCCGCTACCAGGGTTGGTGATGGTGATTCCAGTGACCTGACCGTTGGTCACCGTGGCAATCGCCGTCGCTCCGGTGCCGCCACCGCCGGAAATATCCACGAGCGGCGCATCGACGTAGCCAGCGCCGCCATTTGATACCGTGGGTGCGGTCACTCCATCGCCGGTCGGCGCGAGGAGCGGTTGCGCGATTGTGATTGGAAACCCGCCGTCATCGATCGTGCCGCCACCGCCATTCACGTATGCCGCGGTAAGGCCTTGCATGAAGGTCGCGCTCGAGGTGCTGGCTCTGAGCGTGCCCCCGCCGAAGGTCAAAATGCCGCTGCCGGCGCCTTTTTGCACCAGCGGTGTGGTGACCGTGCCGCCGTTCAAGTTGGCCACTCCGATGCCTGTAGCAGCGATGGCGAAATGCAATCCGCGCGCGCCGGAAATCGTTAGGTGGGCGTTTCCGCTGACATTCAGATTTCCACGGCCACCTTCACCCACGAGGTAACCGCCCTGGTTGGCCGCGGTGCTCGCAATATTTACCGTGCCCCCGGTGAGGTTCACTACGCCGAAGGAGCTTGTGAGCGTGCCGTTCGCCGTCGCAAATGAACCGGTGGTGAGGTTCTGGGTGGCGACGGTGAGGGTGCCGCCGCTCATATTCAGATATCCGAGTCCGTTGCGTCCTACTGGTAGCCAACTGCCGACGGACACCGTTCCGCCGCTCACGTTCAGAGCGCCATAGGAATTTGCGATGCTGCCGATCCATAGCTCGCTGGTGGTGTTCAGCGCGCCGGAGTTCACGCGGATCGCGCCCGCCGCATTTGCGACATTTCCAGCGACCATGCTGGGTGCGGCGGTTTTGGTGGCAAAGATATTCCCACCCGAGAGTTCAATGATGCCTTGCTGCCCGGCTACTGTGCCCGCCGTGATTTGACCGACATTCGGCGTGTTCAGCGCGTTGATCGCACCTCCAGCGAGAATCACCACGCGGGAATTCTCAACGTTCATCGCGCCGGTATTCGTGTTCGCGCCAGCCAGCACGACCGTGCCCTGGGCGCCATTGGCGCCGAAGAAGTCGACCGCATTCGTTCCCGTCAGTGGCGCATTCAAGGTCAATGTCGTGCCCGACGCCGTGCCGAGGTCTCCATTCGCGCTTCCGATGAGCAAAGCTCCGCCGCCCGACGCATTAATGGTTCCACCCGTGGTGGACTGTAAAATTGAGCCGCCACCGTTCGCCAGGGTGAGAATCCCAGCGCCGAGATCGACAATGCTGTTCGCGCCGCCGGTGAGATTCAGCGTGTTGATCGTGCTATTCCCCGAGAGCGTTACCTTCGAAGGAGCGCTTGCGTTCACTACGATGGCGGTTGACGTCCCCCCTGAAATGGTTCCCGAGAGTTCCGTCCCGCCGGTGCCCCGCACGACGATCGTTTTTACCCCCGCCACTCCGCCCACGCTGGGGGTAATGGCGCCGCCGACCACGAGTGAGGTGCCGGCCAGCGCGCTGTCGTTCGTGATGTTGATGGTTTGGACCGCCGCATCGTTGCCAAGCGCGATAGCGCCCGTGCCGAGATTCAAGGGGCTGGTTCCGGCAAAGGTGAAGTCGGCCAGCCACCGCTGGGTGGTGGTATTATTGAGCGTCACGGCCGTTCCGGCGGTGTTGCTGAGTGTGCCCCCGGAGATCACCAGCACGCTGCTGCCGAGAGCGCCGGCGCTATTGA
The DNA here is from genome assembly GCA_966125105.1 of uncultured Prosthecobacter sp. Classification (GTDB taxonomy): domain Bacteria; phylum Verrucomicrobiota; class Verrucomicrobiia; order Chthoniobacterales; family Chthoniobacteraceae; genus SXWH01. The sequence continues at coordinate 13,444 of CBHXZU010000015.1, read as the reverse complement.
GCGCGAGCGTTCCGGCATTGAGCGCGGTGGTTCCGGAAAAAGTGTTGCTGCCGGCGATGGTCAACGTTCCGCCGTTCACCGTGATGCCGCCGGTGCCGAAGGTGTTGTTGCCTGAAAGCACGAGGGAGCCATTCGTGACGAGGGTTCCGCCCGTGTAGGAGTTGTTGCCCGAGAGCGAGGCAGCTCCGCCGTTGATCGTCACCGAGCCGGTGCCGAAGTTATTTGTCCCCGACATCAAAAGCGTTCCGCCATTGACGATTGTTCCGCCGGTATAACTGTTGTTTCCGGAGAAGTTCGCATTGCCGCCTGTCACCGTGACGCCTCCGGCGCCAAAGTTATTATTGCCGGTGAAATTGATCGTTCCGTTAGTGACCGTCGTGCCGCCGGTGTAGGTGTTTGCGGTGTTGATCGTGACCGTGCCCGTGCCGCTCTTGGTGAGGAAACCGCCGGTGATTCCAAACGCGCCCGAGACCACGTAATTGCGGGCCGCGTTGCTGAATGTGACGTTTGTCACGCTCACGTTGGCATCCGCAATCGTAATGGGATTGGCGTCCGAACCGGTATCATCGAAGAGCACCACGTCGTTCGCGATGAAATCCGTGGGCGTGTTCCCGGACTGCAGCTTCCAGTTCTTCGGATTGGCGAGAGTCGCGGTCGTCCAGAGTCCATTAAGGGCGCCAGTCCAAACCGGCGTGTCGCCGGTGATGGACAAAGTGATCGCCGTGCCCGAATTGCCCAGCGTGGCGCTTTGACGCGGGCCGAGGCCGGCCACGGTGCCCTTGGCAAAGGCCGGAAACCCCGCGCCTCCGAGCGATGTGTAGTTGATCAGGTTATACGTCTGGCCATTTGCCCAAATGCCACTGGCGTTGGTGGCGCCAATGGTCACCGTGCCCGTTGGATTGAGGGCTCCTGTGGTCAGTGCGCCTGCGGCAAAGGCCGGAGTGCCCGAATCGCTGAGCAGCGCGCTAACGGTGCCTGCGCCGTTAAAGGTCAGAGAGCCAAACGTCAGGGTGCCCGCGGCGCCGTTGCCGTTGGCGATGCGGGCATTCACCGTATCTGCCACCGTCGCGGTGTTCACCGTGCCAGTCCCGTCGATCGTGCCATTCGTAACGGTCACGGTTGGGGTAACGCCCACGGAGCTCGTTTGCAAAAACTTCGCTCCGTTCCCGTTGATGGTGACTCCGCTCGTGCCATTGATGGATCCGGATCCCGTGAGCGAGAGCGTGCCGGCGTTGATTGTTGTCGCGCCCGTGTAGGTGCTCGTGCCGGAAAGACCGAGCACGCCATTGCCGACCTTCGTCAGCGCCGCAACCATTGACGTTCCATTCGCGATCTGGCCGGCGAAGGACGTGTTCGTATTCAGGCTGCCGATGGCAAAGGTGACGTCGCCCGTCACCGAGTTACCCCCTCGAAGAACCGCGCCCGCAACGGTGCCACCGGAAAGCGATCCCATCGGGAGCACGTAGGAGCCCGGCGCACCCGCGATCATTCCCTGGCTGCTGCCACCGCTACTCAGCACATACGCGGTGTTCGCGCTCGTCGCTTGCGGGCTATTGAACGAAACGGAAGCGCCCGGAGCGTTATGCGTGAACGTGCCGGCGAAACCGCTTTGGTTGCCGGTGATTGTCACTGTGCCGGTCGTGAGGATATTTCCCGTTCCGGTGACCGTGTTCGAGGTGGTCCCGCCGCTAAATGCGAGCGTCGCGGCCGCGCTCACCGCCACATTCGAGTTCGCCGCGCCCAGGTTTTGAGAGGATGAAAGCGTGCCAGCGTTGATTGTCGTCCCGCCGGTATATGTGCCGGCCCCGGTTAATGTAAGCATCCCGAGGCCATTCTTGGTCAGTCCTCCGCCGACGTTCGCCGCGAGCGAAACGGCCCCAGTCGTTGCCGCAGTCGTGGCGCCGCCGCCAGTGAGTGTCACGGTCAGCGTGTCCGTATTGAGATAGCCGCTGCCGGGATTGGTGATCGTAAACCCGGTCACCACTCCATTGCTCACGTTTGCAACCGCCTGCGCGCCGACACCGGATCCGCCCGTGATTGTAACGATCGGCGTATCGACGTAGCCCGCGCCGCCGTTGGTCACCGCGATGGTGTTGAGGCCAAATCCAGCCGGCGCGAGCAGGGGATGGGCGATCGTGGTGTTGAGGCTATTCGTGTCGATCGTCGCGCCGCCGCTGTAGATGTAGGCACTGGTGTTGCCGAGCGCCGCCATCATGGTGCCGTTGTTCACCGTGGGACGCAGCGTGACGCCGTTAAAGTTGAGGAGATACGTCGCCGTTGTATTGGCGCCTTTGGTGATCGTTCCCACGTTCAACGTGCCGCCGAGGAGATTGATGGTCCCAGCCCCAGACGTCGTGCTTCCGTTTCCGAACTTCACGTCACCGGCAGTGACCGTTGCGCTTCCGGAAATATTCAACGAGCCGACACCGTTCTCCGCGACAAAGATACCGGTATTCGCCGCGAAGGTGCCACCCGAGAGATTCACAACCCCGAGTGAACCCGTGCCACCCGCTCCGATCGTCATTCGATTTGCGCCCACCACCACGGATCCGCCGCTCTGGTTGAAAACGGCGCGATCGTTATTGAAGCCGACGACCAGCCAGTTTCCGGTCGTCAGTGTGCCACCACTCTGCGTATACGCCGCGAACGAGCCCGCGCCGCGGCCGACATGAAATTCGCTGGACGTCCGAATTGTTCCGGAAGTCATGCTCAAGAACCCGCGGCTATTCGCCGTCGAACCGATTGCGATGCTCGGATTCGACGGTTTCGTCGCGTTTAAGGTGCCGCCGTCGATGCGGAGTATGCCGTTCGTGTTTGCCGTATCGCCGATCGTAACCAGGCCGGTGTTTGCGACATTGTCTGCGTTGATCGCGCCAGTCAGGACGAGTGTCCCGTTGGAAACAGTCGTGACGCCGGTGTAGGTATTATTGCCCGTGAGCGCGAGGGTGCCGGTGCCAATCTTGGTGAGGGCAAACGTGCCGCTGCCGTTCGGAATCGCGTTGTTGAACAGCCAGTTTCCGCTGCCGCCTACTGCCAGCGTGTGCACGCCGCCGCCACCGGTATTCAGCGCCACTTCGGAGGCAATCGTGGCCAGGTTCGAAGAATTGTTGAGCCAGGTGTGGGTCTGTCCGCCCGCGCCCCCCATATTGAGGGTAAAAGGGGCTCCCAGCGTGTCTCCGAGGGTCAGCGCGCCGGCCCCGGCAGCGATTGTGATGTTATTCAGCCGGATCGCATTGGTGTTATCGCCAGCATCGATGGATACGGAACTCGTCTGGCTGCTCGTGAGGCTGATGTTTACGCCCGGATCTCCGGCCGCGCCTACAAATGCGCCATCATTGTAGAGAAGCGTGAGCGGTCCTGGGGCCAGGCCGGTGAATTCCATCGTGTCACCTGCGGCCGTGCTCGGCACAAGGTCATCCATCCAGTTCTCGAAAAACCCCAGATCGGTGCCCGTGCCCGCGGGCCCGCCATCCCAGACAACTGCATGCAACGGCGCGCCTGTGGCGCCGAACGCGCCTAGCGCAAGCAGTGCGGAGATGCTCTTGGTGAGGATAGGGCGGGACTTCATGGGGGCAAAATAGTCCGCTTTTGCGATCGCGGAATGAGACCGGGCGTCTTTTCGCTTGAGATTTTGCGCCGCGAAATGCTGGGGCTTTGCTGCCGCGACCTCCGCGCAAAATCGGCGCCTCAACGAAGGGGAAAAGGCCTTTTGAGGAGATGACGGCGGTAGCAGGTTGTAAGACCGATTGGGCCTGAAGCTTGAGACATTTCTCCCTCCCTCGCGGATCGGCTCGGCGGCGATTTGAATGCTTCCCGCAAAGAAGTTAGCACAGCCTGATTTGAAGAACTCTCCGCTTCACAGGCGACGCTCGCATTTTCTCCAGAATGTTCGAACCATCCGTCGTGCCGGTTGTTATGCACGTTCCGGGGATCATCCCGGCTTGGGCTCCTTCAATCTCGGCTGCGCGGGGAAGGGCTGTCCTAATGCCGCGCGGGACGCGCCCGAAATGGCTGTTGCTCTTCGCGGTAGGCGCTCGGGGGTTGGCCGAACTCGCGCTTGAAAACCACGGTGAGGTACTCGACGTGGCGAAAGCCCGTGCGCTCCGCGATCTGCGCCAGCGGAAGATCGGTGCCCAGCAGGAGATCCTTCACCCGCTGCATCTGCACGCGCGTGATTTCTTCGCGAAGCGTCCGCCCGATGAGCGCGCTAAAACGCTTTTCGAGCGAGCGGCGGGCGAGGGGAACGACGGCGGCGACATCCATCACGCCGATCTGATCGCAGGCATGCTCGCGGATGAACTGCGCCGCCTTCGCGACGTGCACGTCGTCCACGGCGGTCACATCGGTGCTTTGCCGGGCCGAGACGCCGATGGGCAATCACTTCCCCGCGCATCAGGCGCGACAGCATGTCCGCGGCCTCCCAGCCCGCGCGCTGTGTATCCGGCGCGACGCTGGAGAGCGGGGGGAATGACACTTCACAAAGCAGGTCGTCATTATCCACGCCCAGCACGGCGACGTGCTCCGGCACGGAAAGGCCGGCGCGCTGACATGCCTCCAGCACCTGGCGCCCGCGCGCGTCGTAGGCGGCGAAAATCGCGATTGGGCGAGGCAGTCCTTCGATCCACCGGGCGATGGCATCTGTCTCCGCATCGCTATCCGGCCCGAACTCCTCGGGCGCGACGTAATGATTGCACTGAAAGCCTGCTGCATGCGCGATCTCTTCAAAATACCCGCCGCGCTCCACGGACCAGGCAAATGGCGCCGCGCCACAGTATGCAAAGCGCCGAAACTCGCGTTCGACAAAATGTTCGAACGCCATTTTCGCGATGATGCGGTTATCCGTGGTGACGCCGGGCGCCTTCGGAAGGTGGCGATACGAGCTGAGATCCACGACCGGAACGCGCAGCTCGCCTAGCGGGCGGGCGATTACGCGATTTTCCACCCGCGCGATGATGCCGTCGCCGTCCCAGTCAGTGATCCATTTCGGCGGGCGGTCGCCTCTTCCGTGCTCCGACAGGTGCACATTCCATGGCCCGTTGACCCGAATGTAGTCCTTCACGCCGGCGAGCAACCCACGGGCATAAGCATTCGAAGTCTCGATCATAAGCGCGACCTTTGGAGGACGCGTCCATCGATGGCGGTCTGGCTGCTGCTGCGTTTTCGCGGCGGATCGCTTGGCGTTCACGCTTCATCACCTCCGTGCGCGATCGTGGAAGGCCGCGTCGGGATCGCCCGACAGAGGTCGGCCAAGCTGTTCCGAGGGTGAATTTTCGGGCGGCGCACGCCGACAGCCTGCATCCGCCGCCGACGTTTTGCACGCAGGTTTTCGCCGCGACGCTTGGGGAGCGGGGCACGAGCACCGTCGGAAATGCTGAGAACGAGGAGTTTCCAGGTGTCAGGCTCAGGGGCATTGCTGAGGCGTCGCCGCTTCGTGCCGAGAAATACCAGCGAACGGTTCGGCACAGCTGCAAGCCGACAGGGCCACCCGAAGATCCGATTGGAGTGCCCAAACGACCGGCTGAGGCGCCCGAAGAATCGACTGAAGGACACGAAGAGGCGGCGGAAGCATCCGAAGAGTCGGCTGAAGAACCCGGAGAGCCGACTGAACCATCCGAAGGATCGCCTGAAGCGCCCGAAGAAGGGGTTGAGGCTCCCGAGGGACCGGCTGGAGCACCCGAGGGACCGGCTGGAGCACCCGAAGAACCGGTTGGAGCACCCGAAGAACCGGTTCGAGCATCCGAAGAACCGATAGAAATACTTTATGACATTTTAGGTGCCCCAATGATTCCGCAGCACGCGAGCCACAGGGCGTCATTTGATGCGTGAGCTGCAACAGATGGTCCTCCCCCGAACACGCCATATGTCGGCACGGCTAAACTTAGATCACAATTGGCAGGAAAGGTGCCGTCAGGGCGGCGGGCTGGCAATGATTTGCTCACACTGGATGAAATGTAACAGCAGCACCTGCATCTCACGCGCGCCACGCGTGTTTCCCAATCACCTGCGTCGAAGTTGTGAGCCCATTTTCATCAATCAAATCTCGGCGAATCAGACGCATGGCATGGTCCATGCATGGCGCGGGGAGTCCGCATTGGATAGAGCCAACTGAAGGAACCCATTTCCCTCTTGTTCGCGCGTCACACGATGTGCGGGCAGCTCCCGTAATGAAACAGTGGTTCCAAAACTTGAAGGTCGCCCACAAGTTGATGCTCATCGGCATCTTCTTCGTGATCCCCGACTCCGTGATGTTTTATTACTTCATCACCGGGATCAACGCGAACATCGAGTTTGCCCGGATGGAGAAGCGGGGGATCGAATACCAGCGTCCGCTCGAGGATCTGCTCGAATACATTCCGCAGCATGGCGCGATGGCGCGTGATTTGGGGGCCCAAAGTGCTGAGACGAATCGGGAGTTGGCGAAGAAGCGGGCGCAAATCGACGACGCCTTTGAAAACCTTGCGGCGGTAGATGCCCGAATCGGCGACAAGTTGCAGTTTACTGACGAAGGCCTCGCGAAACGGAAGCGCGAGCACTACCGCGCCTCGGTCCTGCGCCAGGAATGGACCGCTTTGAAGAAGCGATTGTCGACTTTGAGCCCCGAGGAGCGCGCCGGCGAACATGCGCATTTGGTGGCGGATCTGCGCGTGATGATCACCCACGCGGGTGATCTTTCCAACCTGATCCTCGATCCCGATCTCGACAGCTATTATGTGATGGATGCCACGCTGCTCGCGTTGCCGCAGATGCAGGAGCGGCTTGCGGTGGCTATGAATCGCGGCACCACGTTGCTGGCAAAGCCGGCTCTCTCCGCGCACGACCGGCACGCTTTCGGGGTCGATGCTACGTTGCTCAAAGAGGCTGACATGGACCGAGCCGTGAGCAGTCTCGAGCATGCGTTGACGGAGGACGCGAACTTCTACGGCGATTCGCCGACATTGCAGGAGCGAATCCCCGGCGCGCTGCAGACGTTCAGGTCCGCGTCCGAAGAGGTCATCGCGATGAGCGAGAGGATCGCCAGCACGGAGAGCCATGGGATCGAGCCAGCAAAGTTTGTGGACGCGGCGCGCGCGGCACGTGACGCCAGCTTTGCGTTATGGCGCATTGCGGCTGCGGAATTGGACGTGCTGCTGGACAACCGGATCGCCGCGTTTCGCGAACGCAGGATGGTGAGCTGCGTCGTCGCCGGGTTGGCCCTGCTGGCGGCGATTGGATTTGTCACCTTCATCACGCGCAGCATCAGCGCGCCATTGCGCAAGCAGGCCGCAGAACTCCAAATCGCCAACGAGCAGATCAAAGCCGAAGTCGCCGAGCAGAAGCGCATCGAAATGGCCCTGCGGGCCGCGGAGGAGAAGTATCGCGGCATTTTCGAGAACTCGGTGGAGGGCATCTTTCAATCCACGCCGGATGGAAAGTATCTCGTGGCGAATCCGACACTCGCGCGGATTTACGGATACGAGTCCGTGGAAGAATTGCAGGCGAGCGTGACCGATATCAGCGCCCGCCTTTACGTGGGTCCGCAGCGTCGCGAGGAATTTCAACGACGCATCGCGACGGAGGGAACGCTCCATCGGTTTGAATCCCAGATTTACCGCAAGGACGGCAGCGTCATTTGGATCTCCGAGCATGCGCGCGCGGTGAAGGACGCGGCGGGGAAGACCCTCTATTACGAGGGATTGGTGGAGGACATCACTGCCCGGAAGAGCAGCGAGGAGCAGTTGCACCGGCTCAATAAACAGCTCGTCGAGATCTCACGCCAGGCAGGGATGGCGGAGGTGGCGACGGGCGTGCTGCACAATGTCGGCAACGTTTTGAACAGCGTGAATGTTGCGACGATGCTGATGACCGATCGCGTCACGCAGTCCCGCGTTTCGCATCTCTCGAACGTCTCCGGGCTGCTAAAAGAGCACGCGTCAGATCTCGGCGAGTTCATCACGAACGACGCTCGCGGCAAAAAGCTTCCCGGTTTCATCAGCACGCTCGCAGAGCGCCTGCAAGTGGAGCAATCGGAGCTGCTGCGCGAACTCGAAGGGCTCAGCCGCAACGTGGCGCACATCAAGGAAATCGTCGCGGTGCAGCAAAACTATGCCCGCGTTTCTGGTGTCGTTGAGACGCTCGCCGTCTCCGATCTTGTGGAAGACGCGCTGGAAATGAATGACGCCGCGTTCGACCGCCACGGCGTGGATGTTCTTCGAGAGTTCGAAGACGTGCCGCTGGTGCGCGTCGACAAACACAAAGTGCTGCAGGTTTTGATCAATGTCATCGGCAACGCGAAGTATGCGGTCAGCGAAAGTTCACGCCCGGATAAACAGATCGTCGTGCGGGTGACGGGTGACGGCGAGCGCGTGGCAATCGCCGTCAGCGACAATGGCGTTGGCATCCCCAAGGAAAATCTCTCCCGCATTTTTGCGCACGGCTTCACCACCAAAGAAAACGGGCACGGATTCGGGCTGCACAGCGCAGCTCTCGCGGCGACGGAGATTGGCGGAAAGCTGCACGTCGCAAGCGATGGCCTCGGCCACGGCGCCACCTTCACGCTCGAAATCCCCGCCGATCGCGCCGCCCGGCAAAATGGGGCGGAACTGGTTTCTTAATAAACTCCGCGCATGCACGCCGCCTTCAACCCGCACGCAGATCCCTCGCTGGAACGGAACCAGCGCATCCTGATCATCGACGACAACACGGCGATCCATGATGACGTTCGGAAGATCCTCGGCGCGCCGTCGCGAGAGGATGCCGATTTCGATAGTGAAGCCGCGGAGCTATTCGGTCTTGAGCCCGAATCGGTTACGAGCGCCGCTTTTGAAATCGACTCGGCATTCCAAGGGCAGGAAGGCCTGGCGAAGGTGCAGCACGCGCTCGATGAGGGACGTCCCTACGCGATGGCTTTCGTAGATGTGCGCATGCCTCCCGGCTGGGACGGCATCGAGACCATCAGCCGCATTTGGAAGACCTACCCGGAACTGCAGGTGGTCATTTGCACGGCATATTCCGACTACTCGTGGGAAGACATGATTCGAAAGGTCGGCCGGACTGATAGTCTCGTGGTGCTGAAGAAGCCTTTCGACAACGTCGAAGTGCTGCAGTTGGCGCACACGCTCACGCGCAAATGGACGCTCAGCAATCGGCTGCAACATCACCTCGAGGGATTGGACAAACTGGTGGCTACGCGCACCCGCGAACTCCAGGCCGCGAATGACCGCCTGCGGCTCGAAATGGATGAGCGCGCGACCGCGGAGAAGGAGCTACAGCGTTCGGAGCAGCGTTTTGCGAAAGCTTTCCAGGCCAGCCCGATTCCGATGGCGATCCAGTCGCTCTCAACCGATCGCTTCATCGACGTGAACGAGGCGTTCCTCGCGATGACGGGCTATCGCCGGCTCGAGATCATCAGCCGCTCGCCAATGGAACTGGCTCTCTGCATCGATACGGAAACGCCGATCCTTTTGCGCCTTCAGTTGAACGATGTGGGCACCGTGCGAAACTTGGAGACGGGGCTTCGCACGCGAGTCGGTGAGATCAAGGAGTGCGTCATATCGGCAGATGCGGTTGAGTTGGGCGAAGAAAAGGTCGCGCTGGTGGCGACGCTCGACGTGAGCGAGCAGCGAAAGCTCGAGAAGCAATTGCGCCATTCGCAAAAGCTCGAAGCGGTCGGCCAATTCGCCGCCGGTGTGGCGCACGATTTCAATAACATGCTCGCGGTGATCCAGGGGCATGCGAGCATTCACCTCGCGGCAAAGAATCTGGATAAGGGCGTAGCCGAATCGCTTCAGGAAGTGTCGAACGCGGCAGAGCGCGCGGCGACGCTGACACGGCAGCTCCTTACTTTCAGCCGCAAGCAAGTGGTGCAACCCGAGGTGCTCGATGTGAACTCGGTGGTCACGAATCTGCGCGCTATGTTATGCCGCTTGATCGGCCAGCACATCGAACTTCGGACCGAACTCGTGCCCGGATTGCCGCCCGTCTATGCAGATCAAAGCAACTTCGAACAGATCATCGTGAACCTGGTGGTCAACGCGCGCGACGCGATGCCGGACGGCGGAGAATTGGTCATTCGCGCGGAATCAATGGCTTTAAAGGAAGCCGATACCGCGCGGCACCCGCAGGCGCGGCCGGGCAACTTCGTGTCGATCACCGTGCGCGATAGCGGCTGCGGCATGGATGCCGTAACGCTGAGCCACATTTTCGAGCCTTTCTTCACCACCAAGGATGTAGGAAAGGGAACGGGGCTCGGACTGGCGACAGTCTACGGCATCGTCTCGCAGCAGGGCGGGTGGATCGAGGTAAACAGCGAAGTCGGTCGCGGCACGGAAATGCGAGTTCTGCTTCCGGTGAGCGAGGAATCGCGGAAATTAACAAACCGTCTGAACGATGACGACCTGCGAGGTGGCGATGAAACAGTCTTCGTAGTGGAAGATGAGCCCGCGTTGCGTGAAGTCCTGGCGGATGTCCTTCGGCAGTATGGCTACAATGTGATCGAGGCCGGTGACGGCTCCGAGGCGATGGAGATCTGGGCGAAGCAAGGCCAGAAGATCGATATCCTGGTCACCGACATCGTGATGCCCAATGGACCAAAAGGAAACGTGATCGCCGAACGTTTCGTCGCCGAGCGTCCCGACCTGAAGGTGATCTTTTCAAGCGGCTACAGTTCAGAATTCGCGACGGAATCCTCTCCGCTCGATGAGCGATTCGATTTCCTCGAAAAGCCATACAAACCGGAGCTCCTGATCCGCGCGGTGCGCGCATGCCTGGACCGATAGGCGCGCAGAGGGAGCGACGAAAAGCCGGTCATCCTGAGGGAGCCTTAGCGACTGAAGGATCCCGAGCCATTCACCATAGCTGTTTCGCCGTCGGAGAGATTGTCGTGAATGGCTCGGGGTCCTCCCTCGTGCCTATTCATGAAGAACCTGAGCGGCTAAAGACGGGTGGCAGGCAGATTTAACACGGCGATCGTTATCGCAAGATGGGTGCGCAATCGAATCAGTAGCTACTACCAAGTCGCCGGATCCGGCACCCAATCGCGAGGAAGCGGCGAGACGTCCATGACCTTGGCGCCGGCAGGCGGACTTGCTCCGTTGAGCTCGGTAACGATCATCTCACCAGAATTTTTTCCGTCCTTCTGTGCGTAGGTGATCAGCAGACCCTTGCTCTTACGCTGTGGACGATCAGCCTGCGGAGGAATGAGCAGACGAACGGTCCGCAGCGGCTGCGGGTAGGTCTTGAACACATCAACCGCTGTATACGCGACCGTGTCCTCGAATTCGTTCAGCGCCTTTGTGAGTTCGACCGCGTTCCGAATCGTTGGCCAGCCTGCGGAATCGTAGCCGTGGTAATGCATCACGTAAGCCACGCTGCAGGTGAGATAAGCGCAGCTCAGCCCGTAAGCGCCACCCACCAGCGCCGATAGCCGAACCTTGCGGAGCAATTCGACTCCGAGCCATGCGTAGAACGCGTGCAACGCGAATGTGCCGAAATAGTACTGCGGCCCAAGCGGGATGCGGAGGCCACCGAAAATGAGCGCCTGAAACCCCATCGCCACCACGCCGACGAAAATTGCGGCGTCAAACGCGGAAACCGGCGCCAATTTCTGCCGGAGCGCTTTGAAGATGAGGGGAAAGCGCCACAGCGCCGAACCGATGCCCAGCCACGCGAGCGGGTAGACCATTCGAGCACTCCAGGAGACGAGCATCACCAGCCACTCCGGCCCCGGCGGGCGCGCTTTCGTCATCGCGTAGTCGTATCCGTTCAGGAGATTTCCTCCGAAGAACGGGGCCAGCAACGACACGAGCCTTGAGCCCTGCCCAGGATAACTTGCCGCCGTGCCGTGAGTGAAACGCCAGATGACGTTGAATGTGGCGATGATGATATACTTCGCGTTGAAGATCAGCAGCACGGCCACCGTCCACAGGATGCCGCGACGGTCATTCCACAGATCGCGCCGGTGTTGCCAAACCAGGTACCCAAGAATTGGCAGCGCGAGCGGCAGTGCCTGCGGATGGATGAGCGGGATTTCCAGCGAAGCGGCGATTGCGATGCGAAGCGGCCATGGACGCCGCGTGCGCGCGAAGTTCACAAACGCCGCGAGCGCGAGCGCCCCGATCGGGATGGTGAAACTCGCGTCCCAAAGAATGCGATGGTAGTTCGTTATCTGCGGCGAAACGAGGACAGCTGCGGCAAACCAGCAGGGGAGATTCAACGCGCGCCCAAGCCAGAGCAACGAAGCTCCGGTGATCGCGGCAGTGAGAAGCGCTCGAAGCAGAACGACTGTGCCCGGATCGTGGGTGATCGCGAGCAGCAGTTGATAGATCTGCGTCGGGACGGGGCCGTAGCAGACGCCGAAATTGCCGTACAAACCGTGCGCAGCCAGATGACCATCGTTGTTCGCGTGCCACGCTGCGGCGACGAGGCGCGGTTCATCGATGCACCAGGAAACGTCCTCCGGCCATAGGACCAGCGGCAGCATCGAGAGCAGGACGAGGAACACTCCAAGGAGCGTCTTGCGCGCAGGCGGCGGGTCGGTCTTCAAATCGGCAGGGACGGTCAATATTTCCATCGGCGGCGGTGCTGCTATCAGGCTCGAAGGGAAAAACCCAACCATGAAGTCACGCTCGACTCTTGTTGTCTCGCCGCGCATTCCTCGTGAGCGTGAACTCCGGCTTCCTCGATAAACTGCTCGAACGGATCGGCCGCGTCCGCCCGGAAGAGGTGCGTGACTACGTTTCGCGACTCGCGGATGAGAAGGGCTTTTTTGAAACGATTTTCCACGCTCTGCATGAAGGCGTGATTGTTACCGACCAGAGTGGTCACATTACTTATCTCAACCGCGCCGCGTGCGAGTTCTTCGGGCTCGATCGCGAAACAGCGATGGGCACACCTTTGAGCGAGCGTCTCCGCGGTCTCGAGTGGAGCGCGATTGCAGACTCCGAGAAGACCGTGTCGCGGGATATGGAGGTCTTTTATCCGCAGAATCGATTCCTCAATTTTTACGTCACGCCACTGCGAGTGGATAAACCGGGTCGCAAATCAGGCGAGCAGGAGTTGGTGGGATACGCAGTGATCCTTCGGGATATTACCGAGACGCGCAAGAGCACCGAAGAAACCATCCAGAGCGAGCGGTTCAACGCGCTTACACTTCTTGCGGCGGGCGTAGCACACGAGATCGGCAATCCGCTCAATTCGCTCCACATTCATCTCCAACTGCTCGAGCGGCGGCTGCGCAAAGTGCCGGATAGTTTGCGCAAGGAGTTGAGCAAGAGCGTGGATGTTGCGAAGGAGGAAATCGGAAGGTTGGACACGATTATTCGCCAGTTTCTCGGAGCGATTCGTCCCGCCAGGCTCGAGCGCCAATTGGAGAACGTGAATGTTCTCGTCGAGGAGAGTGTCCGCTTCCTCGCAGCCGAGATTGCCGATCGCAATATTCTCGTCGAAACCGAGCTTCGCGCCGACCTTC